>JALRIQ010000264.1 GCA_023277325.1 Bacteroidia bacterium
TCAAAGAGAATTTTGAGAAAATCGGACAACTCGATTTCCCAGAAATGCTTCCTATCAAAGGTTCTGCGGATCAATTTCATTATAGAAATCGCTTGGATTTCGGCTTCACCAAACAACGCTTTCTTCTGGAAGAGGAAATGGGAAAAGAAGATCAAGGACCGCTTGAAGGACTTGGCTTCCATGTACCAGGACGATTTGATAAAATCCTGGATATCCATACCTGCTATTTGCAAGATAATCGGATGAATGCCATTCGTCTGTTCGCGAAAAACCTCGCCCTGGAGATGGGATTCACTTTTTATGATTTACGCAACCATGGTGGGGTGATGCGTTCACTCATCATACGCAATTCCACACGCGGAGAATGGATGGTTATTGTGGCCTTTGGAGAAGAGAACGAGCAAATACCAAACTACCTCGCTGCCATTCGTGATCAATTCCCAGAGATCACTTCTTTGATGTACGCCATCAATACCAAAAAGAACGATACCCTCTACGACCAGGATATTCAATGCTTTCATGGAAAGGACCATATCCTTGAAAATATTGGCGAACTCACTTTTAAAATCGGACCAAAAAGTTTCTTCCAAACCAATAGCAAACAAGCCAATGTGCTGTATGATACGGCTAAGGAGTTTGCAGGTTTGAGTGGCAACGAACTGGTGTATGACTTGTATACGGGAACTGGAAGTATTGCTCTTTATGTGGCGAACCAAGCAAAGAAAGTGGTAGGGGTTGAATATGTGGAAATGGCTATCGAAGATGCCTGGATCAATGCCAAACACAATCAAATTGAGAATGTGAACTTTTATGCTGGCGACATGAAAGACATTCTGAATGATGATTTTGTGGCGAAAGAAGGAAGACCCGATGTGATCATCACCGACCCACCGAGAGCGGGCATGCACCAGGATGTGGTGGATATGCTGCTGCGCTTAAGAGCACCAAAAATTGTTTATGTAAGCTGCAACCCTGCCACTCAGGCTCGGGATTTGGCTTGGATGAAAGACGTTTATCAAATCGACAAAGTACAGCCGGTAGATATGTTCCCGCATACGCACCACGTTGAAAATGTTGTTTTACTAACTTTGAAGCATGCTTGATAAAGAATGGGAAGCGCAGCTCGAACACTTGCGCGGTGAACTTATTTTAATGAAAGAATCCATCCGGGAAACCTCAGAGGACATCATTAAAGAAGGATTTTCTAAATACCCCATATTTATTGCCCACCAGGAAGAGCTAAAAGTTGGGGAAGTGATTTTGGACAAAGCCGACATGGCCACCGTGTGGAGCATTAGTGCTTCTACTATGGAGGAGTTCAATGAAAAATCATTAATTCCGGAAGAGAAAAAAATCTTCTTCGTGGACCAATACAAAGACCCGAAAAAATTCATTTGCATGTTTGTGATTTATGGAGCTTCGGCACGTTTTGTATTCATTCCTTATAAGGCCGAAATACCAGCAAAATGAGTCCGAAAGTCATTGTTGCCATTCTGAATTACAATACACGGAACTTCCTTGAGAAGTTCCTCCCTTCCGTATGGCATACCGACTACCCCAATTATGAGGTACTGATTATTGATAATGCCAGCACCGATGATTCTTTGGAATACCTGCGCGAAAATCATCCTGATTTACCAGTTGTAGCATTGCCAAAAAATCTTGGCTTTGCGGGTGGTTATAATGAAGGTTTAAAAGGGATAGAGGGTGACTATTATGTATTACTCAATTCCGATGTGGAGGTAACACCAGGCTGGATGAATCCTGTGATTCAACATATGGAGCTGGACAAGCAGGTTGCGGCCTCCATGCCCAAGTTGCTCAGCTATCGGGAAGGACATCTTTTTGAATATGCTGGCGCTTCTGGAGGCTTCATCGATCGCTTTGGTTATCCGTTCTGCCGTGGACGTGTTTTCGACGTTTGTGAAAAGGACGAAAGTCAATACAATAGCATTCGTGAAGTATTCTGGGCCAGCGGTGCCGCCATGTTTATCCGCAGAAAAGTATGGGAAGAAATGGGCGGACTCGATGCCGACTATTTTGCCCATATGGAAGAAATTGACCTCTGTTGGCGACTGAAAAACCGGGGATATAAGATAACCTGCGTTCCCGATGGACGTGTTTATCACCTAGGAGGTGGCACACTTACGCGCGAAAACCCCAGAAAGACCAGACTCAACTTCCGCAATGCACTCATCACTATGGTGAAGAACATGAGTGTGGCAGAGCTTGCCTGGAAAATTCCGATTAAGCTTGTCCTTGACGGGGTCGCGGGAATTCGTTTTTTTATTGGCGGTCAGTGGTCGAATACCATCGCTATTATTCAAGCACATTTCCTCTTCTATGCCGGACTTCCTTATTGGATTGCTAAGCGTAAAGAAAGCCGTGCTAATCTGAAGCCGAATAAAACCGGCATCTATAAAGGCTCTATTATTTGGGCTTATTTTATTCGCAGAAAAAAACACTTTTCGCAACTTGAAACATCCATTACAAAACGCTGATACGCAAATTCTTGTCGATGAGCAAGGTGCTGAATTGCACCGTTTACTTGTTGATGGAAAAGAGCGCCTTTGGACTGCCGACCCTGCGTGGTGGAACAGACATTCGCCTGTATTATTTCCTTTGGTAGGCAAAAGCAGGGAAAATGAAATTGAAGTGGACGGACGGGTTTACCCAATGAACCAGCATGGCTTTGCTCGCGATATGGCTTTTAAATTTGATGCTTCAAAATCCAGTGCAAACAGCCTACACTTTACCCTTTTCGATAGCGGAGAAACCCTTCAACGCTAT
>JALRIQ010000265.1 GCA_023277325.1 Bacteroidia bacterium
ACAAGTAAATACCGAGGAAACTAAAATGCGCTTTCTAAAAAAAGCAGGTCATGAACTTCAAACTCCAATGAATATAATTCTGGGGAATATTCAAGAATTGTTTTCAGCTGCCAATCCAAATCAGCGGACAGCATTTTATGACATCATAAAAGCAGGAAACCAATTGCAGGTATTAATTCAAGAAATTCTGGATGGCAGCGCCACCTTCAAAAAATGGGAATTACTTGACGATTCTGATATGAAGAATAATTATTATCAATTCCTCAAAGGGAAACGCATTCTATTGTTAGAAGATAATGGATTAAACCAAAAGTTGATGTTAAGCCTTTTAAAGCCATATGAAATAGAGGTAGATGTTGCATCTAACGGTATTGAAGCTTTGGAGTTTTGTACACAAGTCAAATACGATTTAATTCTATGTGATTTACAAATGCCGATTATGGATGGCTATGCTTTCATCCAAATCTTACGGTCAGATTTCGATAAAAACATACCGGTTATTGCCATGAGCGCCCTGGTGTTAGATAAAGAAAAACTAAAAGCACTGGAAGCAGGAATGAATGGTTTTATAGGTAAGCCATTCAAAAAGGAACAACTCATGCAAGAATTGACTAAACATTTACAAAAATTGTCCAATGTGCCGAACTTCAATCCGCTGGAGGAAGTTACGAAGGGTGACACCGCCTTTATGCGAAAAATGCTAAAGAATTATCTTGTTACGGTGACTCAATATCTTGAGGAATTATCAACTATTGAGGCAGAAAGTCAAATAAGCGAACTTAAGCAGTTGGCTCATAAACTTAGGTCAACGTCACAAATTATTTCAATTCCCCAAATTGAGGAACAACTTCAACAACTGGAAGAAGATGAGAATAACACTTGGGAAGAAATAAAAATACTGATACAGGAAATTATCGATGGTTTTTATAGTGCTTTCCCTATCATCAAGGATCGGTTAAAAAAACTCGAAGAAATTTGACCCAAAGGACAGAGTCACGCCAGAAATCGAACACAAAAATTTAAAGAATTTTTTAGTTATTCGTTCCTATCTAGGGAACGAAAGAATTGATTACTTCCAGAATTGCTTGATATGGCTGTCAAGGTTATTATCTAAACAAACAGAGCCGGTTTCACCAAGTGCAAGAAACCTTAATAAAATTTCCGGAAACCGATAATTTCCTTCACTTCAGCAACCGTTTTTGCTGCTGAAGCACGGGCTTTTTCTTCCCCTAGCTTAACGGCCTTGGCGATAAAGTCTTTATCGGCGTCGACTTCCCTGATACGCTCACGAATTGGAGCAAGGTAGTTGATCATATCATCAGCCAATTGGAGTTTCATGTCGCCAAAGCGAATACTGCAATCATTCCAAGCTGCATCAAAGTGAGCAATTGTTTCCGGCTTGGAAACCAAGGCCATGAGGTCGAAAAGGTTTTGAATGGTTTGTGGCTTTTCGGAATTGGCTTCTGTTGGACTAGAATCGGTAACCGCTCTCTTCATCTTTTTGATGATGGCTTCTGGCACGTCGGATAAGAAGATGGCCGTATTTTCTCCTGCCGACTTACTCATCTTTCCTTTTCCATCTAAACCAGGCACTTTTACTAAGTTTTCACCGAAGTTAAAAGCATAAGGCTCCGGAAAACATTCCACATTGTACATGTGATTGAAGCGGTTTGCAAAATTACGCGCCAATTCGAGGTGGTTTTCCTGATCCTTTCCAACAGGCACTTTATTGGCTTTATGGATGATAATATCCGCTGCCATCAAAACCGGATAGGTGAGCAAGCCAGCATTCACATTATTCGGTTGAGTGCGCACTTTGTCTTTAAATGAAGCCACTTTCGACAATTCGCCGACGTAGGCATTCATGTTCAAAAATAGGTATAGCTCGGAGATTTCAGGAATATCACTTTGGATGTAGAGCGTGCACTTTTCGGGATCTAATCCCGAAGCAAGGTATTCCACCAAGACTGTGCGAACACTGCGGTGCAAATCCCCTGGTTTTGGATGTGTGGTAAGGGAGTGCAGATCGGCAATAAAGAAATAGCAATTATGCTCCTCTTGCATGCGTATGAAGTTCTTCAATGCACCAAAGTAATTCCCAAGATGCAAGTTCCCCGTTGAACGAATTCCACTTACCACTGTTTCCATGGGGCAAAAGTAATAAAAAGAGACTAAGGATGAGGCTGAGGTTGAGACTTTACGACAATACGAGTTCACGACAGTGCGACTTTACGACAATACGACTTTGCGACATTCCGATATTCTCCATACGCCTAAATCCTAAATCCTAAATCCTAAATCCTAATTCCTCATTCCTAAATCCTCATTCCTTATTTCTAACTCCTTAACCTCTGCTGTCAAATTTCTGTCAAAAAACGATTTTGGTATGGCCAGGGCCCGATTCCTGTTCTAACTTGTGGGTAACCAAAAATTAAATAGGTTATGAAAAATTTAATTCTATCCCTCCTCATGCTCGCGAATTTTGGAGCAGCTCCACTTTATGCGCGGCAAAAAATTATCCCAAAAACATCTGGTGAATTCCTCATTTATGGCGGACTCCATGTTCAAGCATTAAAATACATGCAATTGGGGGCAAGTATTCACTTGGTAAATAAGAATGGTCACGGCGTCAGTTATACGCTTTCGAGCTATTCGGCCCCATTATCAGAACCTGGTACGATGCCAGTATGCAAAACCTGGATTGAACTCTATCCGCATACTGGCGCAATAGCGCTGGTTCATGAACTGAAGTACCACTGCACTTTTTACCAAAAAGGACCTCGATTTCGCTTAAACGCAGAAGTAGGACTTAACTATGGTAGCTACGACAAGCGCGAATACTATTTGGAATACAGTCAATCGACATGTTTTTCGAGTCGATGGAATACGCAAAAAGCATTCGGAATTTCAACGCGTCTCGTTGCCGATTTCCCAATATTTTACGGAACAGGTTTTCAACTGAGTATAAACGCCAATTTAAACAGCACCCAAACCATTGTTGGGCCTGCCTTCACTTGGACTTTTGGAAGGGTGAGGAGTAAGTTTTAGTCCTGATTTGTCGACGCATCGACTATTCGACCGGTTGATATAATTTGACTTTATGCTTCAGTTGTCTGAAGTAGAACTCCAAAACTTGAAGTCGCAAAATGCGATTTCGAGATGGGGTTGCAGAAGGACATTACACTATGCGTTCACTGAACATGGTATGCTTATGCTGTCTAGCGTGCTTAATAATCAAACGGCTATTCAAGTGAACATTCAAATTATGCGGGTGTATACGAAAATTAGGGAGATGATCCTTTCTCGAAAAGATGTTTTACTCAAACTTGAGTCATTAGGGAAAACCTGATTAATAATCGTGCAATCAGCAAGCATGATCATGACATAGAACTCATTTTTGAAAGCTCAAAGCGTCTGATTAATCCTGTAAATCCTGAACCCTGAACCCAGAACCCTTCTACCCCACCTGCCCAGCGAGCAAGTACATCACGGCCATTCGGATAGCCACTCCATTTTCAACCTGTTGCAGGATGATGGAATGCTCGCTATCGGCAACTTCAGAAGTAATCTCCACCCCACGATTAATTGGACCAGGATGCATAATGGTAATTTCCTTATCCAGACTATTTAACATGTCTAAGGTTAATCCGTATTGCAGGCTGTATTCGCGTAAAGATGGAAAGTATTTAATGTCTTGACGTTCAAGTTGGATGCGCAACATGTTTGCCACATCGCACCAGTTCAAGGCTTTGCGTAAGTCGTACTCCACTTTCACCCCTAATTCATGGATGTATTTCGGAATGAGTGTTGTCGGTCCGCAGACCATCACCTCCGCTCCTAGCTTCTGTAAGCAGAATATATTCGACAAGGCCACGCGGCTATGCAGTATATCGCCGACAATCACGACTTTTTTCCCTGCTACATCGCCCAGTTTTTCGCGAATAGAAAAGGCATCGAGCAAAGCTTGTGTAGGATGTTCGTGAGTTCCGTCGCCCGCATTGATGATTTGGGCATCGATATGTTTGCTCAGGAACAAATGCGCTCCTGGTTTAGGGTGGCGCATTACTACCATATCCACTTTCATGGATAAAATATTTTTTACCGTGTCGATTAAGGTCTCTCCTTTTGATACCGATGAGGAAGAGCTGGAGAAATTCACCACATCAGCACTCAGACGCTTTTCAGCCAATTCAAATGAAACCCGTGTGCGTGTAGAATTTTCAAAAAATAGGTTTGCAATGGTAATATCCCGCAGAGAAGGAACTTTTTTAATCGGTCGGTTGATAACCGTTTTAAAATTATCAGCCGTTTCAAAAATGAGGCGAATATCTGCTTCATTAATCTGCTTA
>JALRIQ010000266.1 GCA_023277325.1 Bacteroidia bacterium
ATTTGCGCAGGTTATTCATGAAGCCGTGAATCATTGAATGAATTTCTTCTGCTTCGTGCAGGTACTTTTTAGCTAAATCGATATCCATTCTTTTAGCTCCAATACATATTTTGAGTTGAGTGATAAGTTCTGAGTTAGAACCAGCAGCATATTCAATAAAGCGCAAAAAATCCTTTTCAGAACTTCGTTCTGAGCCCTCTGCAATATTGCTCGGCACGGAGACACATGAGCCAGCAATTTGTTCTGCAAGCTTGTAAGGTCGGATCGAATCTGTTTCCGGAATAAAGTCGATAGCCAATGAAAGACTCCTTTCATAAATAGCTAGTTTCTTGTAGTTGTGCATGTAATTTTTGGTTTGTTCAATCCAAAGTTAATTACTGAAAAAACAAGAAATGTTACGGAAATGTCAAAACTTAAACAACCCCATAAAAATGTCTGGAAGTCTGGCAGTCTGACAATCTGTATGTCTAAAGATCTAGACTGATCGATTGAGAAAATCGGAATACGCTAGTTTAATCCCCTCTTCGAGTTCTACCTTCGGTTTGAAGCCCAACCTGTTCAGAGTTGAAACATCCATCAACTTACGTGGGGTGCCATCTGGTTTGTCGGTATTGAAGCGAAGTTCGCCTTCGTAGCCAATTACCTTTTTTACCAAAAGGGCGAGGTCTTTTATGGAGATATCATGGCCTACACCGACGTTGACAAAAAGCTTCTCATCGTACTCTTTCATGAGCAAGTAACAGGCATCGGCCAAATCATCGGCGAACATAAATTCACGCAAGGGTGACCCTGTTCCCCAAATTTCAACATGGTCCTTTCCTGCTTCCTTGGCTTCATGGAATTTACGAATCAAGGCTGGGAGAACATGCGAATTTTCTGGATGATAATTGTCTTTATAACCATAGAGGTTTGTCGGCATCACGGCAATAAAATTATCTCCATATTGATCGCGGTAGGCTTCGCAGAGTTTGATGCCTGCAATCTTTGCAATGGCATAAGGCTCATTGGTCGGCTCAAGCAAACCGGTAAGCAAAGCATCTTCCTTTAAAGGTTGAGGAGCAAGTTTTGGATAAATGCACGAAGACCCGAAGAACATCAGTTTTTTGACTCCTGCCTTATGACTTGCATGGATGATATTGCTTTCAATCATCAAGTTATCGTACAAGAATTCAGCTCGGTAGGTATTGTTCGCTACGATACCACCCACTTTTGCAGCGGCCAGGAAAACGTATTCTGGTTTTTCCTTTTCAAAAAAGGCCGTTACTGCAGCCTGATCGCGTAAGTCGAGTTCAGACGATGTTCGGGTGATGATATGCGTATACCCTTCTTTCTCCAGTTTGCGGTGAACGGCTGAACCAACCATTCCGCGGTGACCGGCAATATAGATGCGTGATGATTTTTCCATGGATACGCTTACTCGAAATAATTCATGGTTCTGAATCCTCCATCCTTCAAGTATTGTTCCTTTTTCATGGCCTTGAAGTCGCTTTCCATCATGTCTTGCACCAGTGCCTGAAAACTGTATTTTGGTTTCCAGTTCAATAATTCCTGGGCTTTGGTTCCATCGCCAATCAGCAATTCAACCTCAGTCGGACGGTAGTATTTTGGGTCAACCTTAACCACCACCTGTCCTACTTTGATTTGTGCAGGATCAACACCAAAAGCCTTCGCTTTATCTGCATCTATACTTGAAATTTTTCCTTCTTCGGCTTCTGCTGTTCCAGAAAACTCCAAGGAAATTCCTGCTTCTGCAAAACTCAATTTTACAAAATCACGAACGGTGGTGGTGATTCCTGTAGCTACGACAAAATCCTCAGGCGTATCGTGTTGCAATATCTTCCACATGGCCTCAACATAATCCTTGGCATGTCCCCAGTCACGCTGAGCATCCATATTTCCGAGGTACATCGTTTCTTGCTGACCAAGGAGGATGCGTGCTGTGGCACGGGTAATCTTGCGCGTTACGAAAGTTTCCCCACGTATCGGCGACTCATGATTAAACAAGATTCCATTGCTGGCATACATGCCATAGGCTTCCCTGTAATTCACCGTAATCCAATAGCCATATAATTTGGCGGCAGCATAAGGTGAACGTGGGTAGAAGGGCGTTTTTTCACTTTGAGGAACCTCTTGGACCAAACCATATAACTCAGAAGTTGAAGCCTGGTAAAAGCGTGTTTTCTTTTCCATACCCAAAATACGGATGGCCTCTAAAATTCTTAAAACCCCAATTCCATCCGCATTGGCGGTGTATTCCGGTGTTTCAAAAGATACCTTTACATGCGACTGTGCAGCAAGGTTATAGATCTCGTCGGGCTGAGTTTCCTGGATGATACGAATCAAGTTCGTAGAATCGGTCATATCCCCATAATGGAGGTGAAAACGCAGATTCCTTTCGTGCGGATCTTGATAAAGATGATCGATACGATCTGTATTGAACAAGGAACTCCTTCGCTTGATTCCATGAACGATATATCCTTTGTTCAATAAGAATTCAGCTAAATATGCCCCATCTTGTCCAGTAACCCCAGTGATCAGCGCAACTTTCATGTTAATTTTACCTTAATTTGAAGAAATTTAGAATACCTGCGAAACTAAGCGATTTCGTTCAGACATGATCACGATCTACTCAGAGAACAAAAGCCCAAGGTTACAATATACCTTAGAAGTGATCTTTAAAAGATGTCTCGGACTCGAATTTAAAGTTATCACCGACTGGGAAAAGTTCAAAAAAATCGATCTCCCCAGAATCAACTACAGTGAGCGTGATTACAAGAAAAGTTTACGCATCGTACCTCACGATTTACTCTTTGAAAAGAATATTCACCCCGTCAAAATTAAGGTGCGGGACTGGAATGGAACACCCGCATTCTTTTTAACCGATAAAAAAGGCGATTGTCCCTTCGACCTCTTTGCAGCAAGTTTCTATCTGGTGAGCCGCTATGAAGAATACCTCGACTACGACAGCGACGAACACGGACGATTCCCGGCGAAAGAAAGTTTGGCTTACCAGGAGGGATTTTTAGAAACGCCATTGGTGAACGACTGGGCAGCATTATTGGTCGAATTGCTTTCCAAAGATTATCCCGATTATGCCTTTCAGCACAGCGAGTTTCGCTTTATAAGCACGATTGATGTCGATATGGCCTACAGTTATAAGCATAAAGGCATCTGGCGAAACCTGGGCGGATTTACCCGTGAGTTTCTTAAGCTCGATCTCAAGAAAATTGAGAAACGTATAAAGGTACTCACCGACCAGGAAAACGATCCTTTTGATAATTTCGATTACCAGGAAGAATTGCACGAACGTCTGGCTATTGAGGTGGTTTATTTCATCCTTCTGGCGGATCATGGGAAATACGATAAGAATATCGATTGGGAAAATGAATCCTTTATCGAGCTCGTACAAAACTTGGCTGAAAAGCATGAAGTCGGCATTCATCCTTCCTACCACTCCAACAAGGTAAAAAAGAAGGTAAAGGAAGAAATTGATCGACTGGAGAGCATTACCATTCAACGTATAGAAAGCAGTCGGCAGCACTTTCTCAAGCTGGAGGTTCGGGAAACCTATAAAGTGCTCATGGCACATCAAATTAAACGTGACCACTCCATGGGCTATTCCGAGGTTCCTGGATTTAGGGCGAGCATTTGTTCTCCTTTTCCTTTTTATGATTTGATGAAAGACGAAAAAACAGAATTGAT
>JALRIQ010000267.1 GCA_023277325.1 Bacteroidia bacterium
TGGAACCCCATAATCACTAGCATTATATAAGTTTACATTAACATTATATCCAGCCTTTTCAAAAGCCTCTAAAAATGAATCTAAGTCATTTTTATGTCTTTCAGCCAATAATCCAGAAACATTTTCAGCAACGAAAAAGATTGGTTTTTTATCTTTCAATACCCTTATGTAATCCCAAAAAAGTTTACCCCTATCGTCTCCTGTTCCTCTTTTTGCTCCAGCCTCAGAAAAAGACTGGCAAGGTGGTCCACCTATAATACCTATGCAAGATGGTATTTCTTTTTCATTAATTAAATTAATCGATTTTTTATTTAAAATTGTATTAGGAAAATTTACCTCATGAGTTTCCCAGATATTTTTATCATATTCATTAGACCATATTACTTGAAAACCAACATTTTGGAATCCCAAATCTAATCCACCAGCACCAGAAAACAAAGAAATTATATTTAAGTTCATTTTTTACTCCAATATAAAGCCTTCCCCAAACGCAATATAGAAAAGTGGTTATTGGTTAACCTGAAGATCAACCGTATGCCGAAACAGCATATTGTAGATCGCTATATGGAGGCAGCAGAAGCCTTAAACCTGGTAAATGATGGAATGGGACTGGATTATTATATACCCAGCGAAACCGAACTCCCTCAGTTACCCTCCTCTCCTTTTGTGGTATTGGCCATTGGCGGACAACATGCCACCAAGCGGATGCCTGATTCCAAATTGGCGGAACTCATTGCCCAAATCGAGTACCCTGTCGTATTAATAGGTGGTAAAGAAGAAATGGCTACTGCCGATTTGCTTCAAGATCAATACCCTGCACAGATTGCTTTTAATTATTGCGGACAAATAAGCCTGAACCAGAGTGCGCTCTTGCTAACCAAAAGTCGCGGAATGCTCACACACGATACGGGCATGATGCATATCGCCGCTGCCCTGCAAATTCCTATACTCAGTGTTTGGGGAAATACGGTGCCCGACTTTGGCATGACTCCTTATTACTCTGCCAATCCTGAAAATACTTCCAGAGAAGTAAGTCGCATCTTTGAAGTTGAAGGTTTATCCTGCAGGCCTTGTAGTAAAATTGGTCATGATAAATGCCCTAAGGGACATTTCAACTGCATGAACCTTCAGGATACTACGGCAATGGCTGATCTTCTGAATCAGCTTGCTTCGGCTGAGGGAAAATAATACTCGCCAGGATACTGAGAAGCAATATTCCTAAGATAATATACAAGGACATCTGGGTCGTAATTCCCCAACTCAACATCCAATTGTGGAACATCATCTTTAAACCAATAAACAGCATCAATACCCCCAAACCAAATTTGAGGTAATGGAAGAGGTGCATGATATTGCTCAATAGGAAAAACAGGGAGCGCAGTCCCATAATCGCAAAGATGTTCGAAAAGAATACGATGAACGGATCCTTGGTTACAGAGAAGATCGCTGGTACCGAATCAAAAGCAAATACCACATCAGTAAACTCAACCACCATCAAAGCAACAAATAAGGGAGTGATGTAAAGAAGTCCGTTTTTGCGGATGAAAAAATGACTCCCAACAAATCGCGGGAATACACGTAGAAACTTACTCAGGAAGCGAACAACCGGATGTTTGGCCGTATCAATATGCTCATCGTCTTCATCATCATAAAGCAACTTGATACCGGTATACAGTAAAATGCCTCCAAACACATACATCACCCAGTGAAAGCTCTCAAGCAGACTGGCGCCGAGAAAAATGAAAAGGAAGCGCATCACAACTGCACCAAGTACTCCCCAGAACAGGATCTGCTTGTAATATTTCTCCTTCACATGGAAAGCGCTAAATATCACAATCATCACAAAAATATTATCAATGCTTAAAGCATATTCAATTAAGTAACCAGTAATAAACTCCAATGCCAGATTCTTGCGGTAGGCTTGAATATCGGTTTCCCAATCCCCAGAGAGTAAAAACGCATGTCCGTATTCACGAAGCTTTGTAGCCAATTGACCAGCGTTCGATATTCCATGAATTATCTCACCGTATTGGGTTAAGAAGACATAAAAACCAGCCGCAA
Organism: Bacteroidia bacterium; assembly: GCA_023277325.1. Taxonomy (GTDB): domain Bacteria; phylum Bacteroidota; class Bacteroidia; order UBA8524; family UBA8524; genus UBA8524. The sequence goes on from JALRIQ010000267.1 coordinate 2,062, forward strand.
CCAATACCCAAACCGAAGTCCAGGCTATTGCCTCTTTAAAACCAATTATATGGCTCTTCTTCGAAAACACGCCCAAATCAATGAAGAGCATGGTGAAGATAAGCGTCAAAAAGCCGCCAAAGAAAAGTAACTCACTATGTCCCATCAATTTGGATACTTTTTGGTATATGGACGAATAATTAGGCGGATAGCTCTTTCATAAGAAATATAATTCCATGCCCAATTCACAAAAACAATCAATCGGTTTCTAAAGCTTACCAATAACATAAGGTGCACAAACATCCAAATATACCAGGCAATCCATCCTTTAATATGCATAAAAGGTAAATCGACCACGGCTCGGTTTCTTCCAATTGTCGCCATCGACCCTTTGTCATTATAAACGAATGGCTTAAGCGGCTTCTTGTTCAAACGCCGTAATAAGTTCTCTGCTAACCAAGGTCCTTGTTGCACGGCTACTGAGGCTACCATCGGATATCCAAACGGATACTTTTCGGAAACCATCGCTGCGATATCCCCAATGGCGTAAACGTCTTCTACACCATCCACTTCCGCAAATTGGTTCACCCGAATTCTATTTCCGCTTAGAATCTTGTCCTCAGGAATACCTGAAGGCAAATCTCCCATCACCCCTGCCGACCATATCACTGTCTCGGCATGAAGACTTTCATGTCCTTTAAGTTGAAGCTCTCTTCCGTCATAGCCAGTCACCATCGTGTTCAGGTGAATCTCCACACCCATCTCTTCCAAAAAGCGTTTTGCTGATTCGGAAGACTTTTCAGACATGGCAGCTAAAACACGAGGCCCCGCTTCCACCAAATGAATACGCATGTGCTGCGGGTCGAGTTCCCTATAATCATTTGGCATCACATTCTTACGAATCTCTGCCATAGCCCCAGCTAACTCAACACCGGTAGGACCTGCACCTACTATCACAAAATTCAAAGTTTCTTCTTTAGAACTGATACTTTGTTCGGTAAGGGCCTGTTCAAATT
>JALRIQ010000268.1 GCA_023277325.1 Bacteroidia bacterium
TGTCGTTCGGAAGTTCTTTTGCTTTACTCACGCTGAAATAACAATGGAAATGCAAATCTGACCCATTTTTTCCGAAAAAAAATTTAAAGATTCTTTGGATAATTCGAAAATTATTTCCTTATCTTTATGAAAGTTTAAAAAACTGTTCTAACTAAAACCGTATAGCGTATTCGAAAAACCTCTACCTGTCAAGTATAATTTATTCGCTCACACACGAGTAGTAATTAAAAGGAGGTTTGATATGAAGCTAACGCAAATAAGCGACAAAGAGTTGTTGCAAGCTTACGTTCATGGGAACGAAGCGTGTTTAGAGATGCTGATTAAGCGGCATAAGAGAAAAATTTTCACGTCTATTTATCTTATTGTTCACGATACCTATATCGCTGAAGATATTTTTCAGGAAACCTTCATTAAGGTAATTCAAACCATTCGCAGTGGCAAATACAAGGAAGAGGATAAGTTCATTCCCTGGGTGATGCGCATTGCACGAAATATGTCCATTGATTATTTCCGGAAAACACGCCGTGTGGTGATGGTAACCGGAGAGGATGGAGAGGATATTTTCTCTCGGTTGGAAATAAGTGAGACAAACCGTGAAGATCAGATGATATTAAATCAAACACAGCGTACGGTTCGAAAATTAATTCAGACCTTGCCAGAGGAGCAGCGTACAGTATTGATTCTCAGGCAATACGCGGATTTAAGCTTCAAAGAAATAGCGAAAATTACGGGCGTAAGTATCAATACGGCTTTAGGACGTATGCGCTATGCGCTAAATAATTTGAGAAAAATGATACTCGAAAAGGAGTTAAATTTGCAATAAGGAAAGTTTATATTCGTTATAGGATATAAACAGCACTAAATGCAATGAACTTTACTATCACTGAAACTGAAGTTCTTCGTTATATCTACGGAGAGACTAATCCCGCGGAATCAAAGGCAATACGGGAAGAATTAAAAATAAATATTGCCCTCAAAAGCTATCATGATCGGATGATGGAAACCAAGAATGAGCTCGATCTTTTTGGGATGGAGCCCGATGAAACTTCGGTGAATATCATCTTGGAGTATTCTGCTTCGCATCACGATAGCCTGGAACATCATTAATTTCTTTCTTACTTTCGTGCGTGCTTAAAAAAGAACGTTACGAGAAGTTTTTGGCCTACCAGCTGGAGTATCATCCAGAGGTTGAGACGGAATTATTCTATACCAACCCCTATGAGCTGCTAGTGGCTGTTATTCTCTCCGCACAATGCACGGATAAGCGCGTGAACATCGTTACGCCTGCCTTGTTCCGCGATTTCCCGACACCGGAAGCCTTGTCAGTTTCAAATTTTGATGCCTTATTTCCGTATATCCGGTCCATTTCTTATCCCAATAACAAAACAAAACACCTCCTTGGCATGGCAAAAATGCTGGTTGAGGATTTTAATTCTGTCGTTCCTGAAACGGTGGAAGATTTACAAAAACTTCCTGGTGTCGGACGAAAAACCGCCAATGTAATTGCCTCGGTTGTCTACAATAAACCAGCCATGGCCGTGGATACCCATGTGTTTCGTGTGGCTGCGCGCATCGGACTGACCACCTCAGCTAAAAATCCGCTGCAGGCCGAACGTCAGTTGGTCAAGCATATTCCGGAAGAACTTATTCCAAGAGCCCATCATTGGCTCATCCTCCACGGACGTTATACTTGCCTCGCACGAAAACCAAAATGCGAACAGTGCGGCATGACCAAAATCTGCAAGTACTTCGAGAAGAGGTATAAACAATAAATAAACGCATCGACTCGTCGACAAGACGATGCATCGCTAAGTCTTAAATGGGAATTTCCTCTCCATAGAAATGAGGTTCCTTATGGAGGATATACAATCGATACAGCACTTTACCCGAGCCAGGTATTCCCGGATTTGAACCTTTAATCCATAACGGGCTGTGACGTCCTGAGCATCGGCTCTAATCAAGTGAATTCCCTTATTTTGTGCGATGAAGATGGCTCTTTCGTTATGGAATTTTTGGGAAACGACGATGGCATCATCTTGTCCGAATATCGCTTTTAAGCGTACTACAGAATCCAAGGCTACTTTTTTCTCTTAAAGGTGTTCTATATCGGCGTGAAGCGCGCGCTTTGTTTGGTCAACAATATAGCGATTGATGCCCAGCGTCAATACGAGGAGAAAGCTGGAAATACCGATTCCCCACTGATATATTTTTTCACGTAGAAAAGGTATTTCTAAGTACCTATTTTTCCAAAAGAGGTTTTACTAATTGAATCCCTGTTCGGCTCACAGGAACAAGCTGTCCATTGGTTAAAACAGCTTCATAGCCTTGTCCGCTGCGCTGTTCCAAACGCTCGATATGTCTGATGTTCACCAAAAATCCGCGGTGAACACGCACGAAAGTTTCTGAGGGTAAGGAGCTCTCGAAATAGCTCAGTGTGCGTTTTTTTGCAAAAGCGCCTTGGGTAGTGCGCACCACCACATAATCATCGTCTGCTTCAATCACCAGAATATCATCGTATGGAAGTACGTGAATTTTACTTCCATTTTTAATGGCAACACGATCGGCAAGCGGGTATTGAATAGCAAATTTCTCAACGGTTTCCTTGCTAGGTAACTGTTGGGGGATAAGGGCTTTATACTTTTCTATGGCATGATCAAAACGCTCTTGCGAGAAGGGTTTGAGCAAATAGTCGGCTGCATTATGATCGAATGCCCGCATGGCATATTCGTCAAAGGCTGTGGTAAATATTACCGCTGGTGTTTCATCCAAAAGCTCCAACATTTCGAACCCATTCAGCTTGGGCATTTGCACATCCAGAAAAATCAGGTCTGGATTCAGTTCTTGAATAGCTTTTACGCCGTCAAAGCCGTTATGGCACTGGGCAAGGACTTCAATATCCGGGTGTTTGCCAAGAAATTCAGCAACCATGGCACATGCCAGGGGCTCGTCGTCGATGATGAGGGCTTTAATCATGGGGAAGCGGGAACTTTAAATATGCGGTAAATAATTCGTCGGAATTCCGTGTATCGATCAGGTCATTACGTGCAAAAAGGAGATAAAGTCTTCTTTTGATTGCCGCAAGACCAAAGCCCGTTCCTTTTACTTGAGAAGAACTGGCATCATAGGGATTGCTAATAGCGATATAAAGGAAGTTCGCATCGCGTTTGGCCTCCACCTTTATGCAAACATCACCGATGGTTCCATAGAGCCCGAACTTGATGGCATTCTCCATGATAGGCTGCAATACCAAAGGAGGTATAGGTATGTTCATGAGTTCCTCGGGTGCATCAATACTTGCCTGCAAACGATGGCCAAAACGTACTTGTTCAATTTCCAGGTAAAGACGGATGTATTCGAGTTCTTCACTCAAAGGAATAAACTTGCTTTCCTCTCTGCGCAGGGTTCCTCGGAAAAAGTCGGACAGTTGTAAAACCATCTTTCGTGCTAATTCAGGTTTAGACCCAATCAAGGCATTGATGGAATTGAGGCTATTGAACAAGAAATGGGGCTGAAGCTGCTGACGAAGTTTATACAATTCGGCATCTTTCGACGCTTTGTCGGATTCCTCCTGTCGGGCTAATCCTTCTTCTAAATCTTTGGTGCGGAAATAAAACCAAGCCACAGTAGTAGCTCCAACCAGCAGTAGAAAGGTGAACATAAAACGGGGCAGGAAAATCCCTTCACCCAAAATTTGTATCTCCTCCGGTGAATAATAAAGCGGGTACATCATCTCAATGATGACCGTAAATAAAATGCTTAAGAGTAACGCCACCGAAGCGACAAACACCAGTACATATTTATCGGGATGATAAAAGGAGAGGGTAATAACCAGATAAATTAAGATAATGGCCAGCAGCGTCGCACTGCTTAAACTATCATAGAATGTGCCTTCAATAGAGAGCCCTGTTTGATTTAAGGCCACAAACTGAAATGCGCCCAAAGTCAAGCAGAACAGCAGGAAGTAAATCCAATTATACTTGTAAACTAAGGGATGGCTGAGCATGGACTAGTAGTTTTGGATATCTACACCGCCGAATAGTACGGTGCCTTTCAGGATGAGTGTCTTATCTGGAACCACTTCCAATCCTCCACGTCCTCTTTTATCCTCCACACCAGCAGCAATGGTAGTCATTTGTGTTTTTACTTCCCAGTTACTGGGCACGATAATTTTTAAGCCGCCAAACATGATAGATACATCAATCGTGGCTTCTGATTCGATATTGGCCTGACTTAAGTTTAATTCTGAACCGCCAAAGATGATATTGATTTCACCTCCTTTAGAGTCTTTGGATAGAATCCGTTGTCTGGAACCACAGAACATCGA
>JALRIQ010000269.1 GCA_023277325.1 Bacteroidia bacterium
TGTTGGTGTAGTAAGCTGTTGTAGTAAAAGTAGACGCGATAGCAGCAGCAGCAGCAGCAGCTATAGGTTGCCTAGCTTGCGCCTCCCTGCTGCCAGAGTGTTGGTACTCGGACATACACGCCAGAAAGCTGATGCACAGCCACATCGCAGCTTACAGCCAGGCCTTCTTTTTTCGCCGCTTTGATACTTTGAATTCCAGCTAAAGTAGAAATATGAGAGAAATGTATTTTTCCTCCGGTATACCTTAAAATTTCCAGTTCCCTGTTTATGGCAATACTTTCCGAATGATCAGGTATTCCTTTTAAGCCCAAAACCGTGCTATGGTATCCCTCATGCATTTGTCCACCATTGGATATACTCGGCATATCAGCATGTACACAAAGCAATCCATCAAAGCCCATCACATACATGAGGGCTCTTTGCATCACTCCTGCCTTCACTGGTTGATTGGCATTGCTAAAAGCTACCGCACCACTTTGGTGCATATCGAACATTTCAGTGATTTCATCGCCGTCTAAATTCCGGCTGATGGCTCCCATTGGAAGTGCATCAATAGGAAGATTTCGGCTCGCATTGCGGATATATTCAATTTCCGACTTGCTTTGAAGAATAGGCAAAGTATCTGGCAATAAAGCCACTGCGGTAAAGCCTCCTGCAACGGCGGCACGTGCACCGCTCATGAGATCTTCTTTGTATTCAAATCCTGGATCGCGGAAATTCGCCCGCATGTCTAACCATCCGACACTTACGGCCAAGTCATTTCCTTGAATGGATTCAACTCCTTTCTTTTCGATGGAAGAGGCTATTTCTTGAATGTTACCATCGGAGATAAGCATATCAAGTGTTTGAAGATGGTGTGGGGATTGGGGATCAATGATCCGGACCTGTTTGAGTATGAGCTGGGTCATGCTGTTTTCAGTAATCTAAGCAAAAGTATCTCAATTGCGACAAAGCACAAGGTTAAAAGTATAGCGAGTTTCCACAATTGTTCCCCCGCATCAATTTCACGTACCAGCTTACCCACACTAACCGACTTTGCATCAATAATGGAAATGGAAGATCCCGGAGGAAGTCGATCCTTCAATTCATCTGAGGTATAGGAAGCGGTTGCGCTTTCTTTTCGCGAATAATTTACACTGAGCGATTGCAGATTTTGAGTCTCCCCTTTTTTCCGCAGCCAAAAGGAGCCGGCTTGTTGAACCGTCTCATCCATCTTCAGATATTGGGTATTGTTCCGGATAAGAATTTCAGGGATGGAGGTTTCCTTTTCACCTTGAAGCTCCAAAATCTCCTCATTCGAATTGGCTTTCAAGCGCAAAGGCATCATCATATCCCCGCCAATTTGTTTGTAGAGACTTTCACCAGGAATGCTTCGAAATCCCGCTTGCAATAAAGTAGCTGGAAATAAAAAATGACGCGTAAGACTGCTCCATTCTACAGATAAAGGAATAGAGAAATAATACACCTGTCCTTTTCCGCGTTCGAATAAACTCAAAATATTTGCGTCAGAGGCCGTACCCAATAGTCGCTCATAAGCACCTGCAGGTGTTGTTATCCATGGATAATAGGCTTGAAGCTGAGGATAGGGCATGCGTTCATCCATCTTTGAAATAATCTCTTGATAGATGGGGTGTTGAACATTGACAAAACGAATTTCCTGAGGGGAAGCATTCTTCGGACCCAATAAAGGCAATTCCAAAGCTCCTGCCAATCCGTTTCCTGATTCCGGATTTTCGGCATTTGGAATATAGATAAGGCTACCCGCTTCTTCTGTGTATTTTTTTAACTCGCTGGCCAATCCGGAGCTGAGCTCAGCAAGGGCATCAACAAGGATGAGGTCATATTCCGCAAAAGACCGGTAGTCGAGGGAATTGACCGACATCTGTTGGTACTGGAAATAAGGATCCGTTTCATACACAGATTTTACCTCC
>JALRIQ010000270.1 GCA_023277325.1 Bacteroidia bacterium
ATCTTTACTGGAGCAATTACTCGCCAAAGGCATTTCGGTCTATATTGGTGGTAGCGATTACTTTCTAAAGTTGCAATCTTCGAACTCGCTTTCTAAAGCCCTAACGCAACATCCATCTTTACTTGCTCAATCTTACAAAAAGACTTCCGCGGAAAGGCGCATGGCTTCGGAGAATTCGCTGACGTTGAGGCCGGGAGATTCTTTATTCTCAAGCAAGAAGGACAATAGACTCTCCGTTGGCATATTGCCGGTTAGTGTATCTGCAGCCATGGGGCAACCACCGTAGCCTTTTATTGCACCATCATACCTCGTACATCCTGAATCGTAGGCGGCCTGAATCTTTTCTTTCCAGCTTTCCGGACGGGTATGCAAGTGCGCACCAATTTCAATTTCAGGGTAACTTGAGCTCAATTGACTGTATATGGAACGAATATTCTCTGGATTTGAAACGCCAATGGTATCGCTCAAAGAAATGATTTTTACTCCGCGACGTACCATGTGATCCATCCATTGTGCTACAATATCCGGACTCCAAGAATCTCCGTATGGGTTGCCAAAGCCCATGCTTAGGTAAACTACCAGCGCCTTACCATGTTTTTCACAGAGGTTTTGAATATAATCTACACGCTTTACAGCCTCAGCAATGGTCGAATTGGTATTGCGTACCTGAAAGGTTTCGCTTACTGAAAAGGGAAAGCCGAGATAATCTACCTGCTCAAACTTCATCGCATTGTCTGCTCCTTTCTTGTTGGCAACAATACAAAGCAGCTTGGTGTCGGTTTCACTTAAGTCGAGTTGATTGAGCACATCGGCTGTATCTTTCATTTGTGGGATGGCACGCTGAGACACAAAACTACCCACATCCAGGGTGTCGAAGCCCACTTTGAGCAGCTGCTGGATGTAGTTAACTTTGGTCTTCGTTGGGATGAACTCGTGAATACCTTGCATGGCATCACGCGGGCATTCTATGATTTTAAAAGCCATTCCTCTATGAATTTCCGATTAAGCGCGTCAAAAGTAACTAAATGCCCGTCGTTTTTTAATAACTTTGCGCCCTTGTTTTCAAGGAAACCAAGTGATGTTGAACGAAAATACAAAAGAAGAATCGAGTAATCCGAACAATGAGTCGGTGAACCAAGAGCCTAAAACGGCTCCACAGCCCGAGGCATTGAGCGAACCTGAAGTAAGCGAAGAGCAAGAAGAAGTTGAAGATGCTACCTACAAAATGGAGGATGAGCATGATGACGATACTGATCTTACCACGCTGAACAAAGAGCAATTGGTGGAGCTGATTGAAAATACATCTAGCCAGGATGATTTGGCTGGCGCAGCGCGTATCGCTCGCGAGGTAAAACCATTATTGGAAGAAATTTTCGCAGAAGAAGAGCAAGCCGCTTTGGATGCTTTTATTGAAGAGGGAAATGAGAAAGATGACTTTTCAGCAAAACCAGATGAGTGGAAAAATCGCTTTTATGATGCCTATAAGAAGATTCAAGGCCGCAGAAGTGACCACCGTCAGCGCATTGAGGAAGAAAAGCAAAAGAACCTCCAGATTAAGCGCAAAATTCTCGAAGATCTTCGGGTGATTACCGAAACTGACGAGACTGCCGAATCATTGGAGCGAGTTAAAGAGCTGCAAAACGAGTGGAAGAAAATCCGCGCGGTTCCTCATGAGCATGTTCAAGAACTTTGGGACTCTTACCGTGTTTTTCTCGACAAGTTTTACGATAACTTGTCCATCAACTTTGAGTTAAAAGAACTCGACCGCAAGAAAAACCTTGAAGCGAAAATCGACCTTTGTATGAAGGTAGATCAGTTGCAAGAGGAGGCTTCCGTTAAGGTGGCCATGAACTTGCTAAACAAGTACCACGACGAGTGGAAACATACCGGTCCTGTTCCTCAAGAATACACAGAAGAAATCTGGACCCGCTTCAAAGCGGCTTCCGATAAAATATACGAGCAGAAAAAAGCCCAAATGGATGAGATGCGTGAAATGCGTCGCAAGAATTTGGAGCTAAAAACTACGATCAATGAGCGCCTGGAGCAAGTTGCTACTTTATTGTACGATAAGCCGAAGGAGTGGATTGAAAAGACGGAAGTAATCAATGCTTTCTTCGAAGAGTGGAAAAAGATTGGTCCTGTACCTAAGGAGCAAAACGAAGTGGTTTGGGGGCGTTTTAAAGACCTGCGTAATCATTTCTATCGCCAAAAGAATAACTTCTTTAAACAGCTCAATAAAGACAAAGCAGAAAACCTAAAAGCCAAAGAAGAACTTTGCGAGAAGGCAGAAGTTTTGAAAGATTCAGAAGATTGGTTGAAAACCACCAATGACCTGATTCGCTTGCAAGGAGAGTGGAAGAAAGTTGGTCCTGTTCCTGAAAAAATGAGCGATGTGGTATGGAAACGTTTCCGTGCAGCATGCGATGAATTCTTCAGTAAAAAAGAAGAGCATTTCAAAGGACAAAAGGAAGAGCAAGAAAAGAATCTTGATGCGAAAAAAGCATTGTTGGAAGAGGTGAAAGCCTTGGAAGCTATGACGGATAAACAAACCGACGAAGTATTTAAAACTTTGCGCGATATCCAGAAAAAATGGAATGCCGCTGGTTATGTTCCAATCAAATTCAAGAATCAGATACAAAAAGAGTTTAGCACCATAGTGGATGGCCTCTACAAGAAGCATAAGCGCAATGCAGAGGAAATGAAAGAAGGACAGCTTCAGGAACATTATGAAGAGCTTTCCCAATCACCTGATGGCACAAAACGTCTGCAGTTCGAAGAACGCCGTGTGAAAGAGAAAATCCGTCATCTGAAAAATGATGTGGAAACGCTGGAGAACAATATTGGTTTCTTCTCAAACAGCAAAACAGCTGGCCCTTTGATTAAGGGTATTACCGACAAGATTGCAAAAGCAAATGAGCAAATCGAGCGTCTTCAAAAAGAATTGAAGGCGATCAAAAAACTTTACTAGTGCTCGACATAGCAAGAAAATACGCTTGGTATTATTTAAATGCCAAAACCAAGCACGGTGTGCACTCCCCGTTCGTTTACGATCTGGTTACCAAAGTATTTGAAGATAAAACTGTTTACGAAGAATATGCCAAGGTTGAAAAGCTAAGGCAGACCTTACTCACTAACCGTATGGTTACTGAAGTGGAAGATTTTGGAGCAGGAGGGGAGTCGGGTCGTGTTTACGAAAGAAAGATTTCGGATATCGCCGCTCGGGCAGCCAAACCAGCTCGCTGGGGAAAACTCCTCTACCGAATCTGTTCCTACTTCAATGTGAAGGAAATACTCGAGTTTGGAACCTCTTTGGGAATATCTACTGCTTATCAGGCAATGGGTGCGCTCAAGGGCCATGAAAATATTCATTTTGTGAGCATGGAAGGCAGTAGCAACTTGGTTGAGTTGGCTGGTATGAATCTCAATGACCTCGGACTGAAAGATAAAGTCACGCTTGTTCCTGGAAACTTTGACGTTACGCTGGATGGTGTTCTGGAAGGTTTTGACAAGTTGGATTATGTCTTTTTGGATGGAAACCACAGAAAGGAACCGACCCTGCGTTATTTCGAATCCTTATTGCCAAAATCCCATAACGATACGGTATTTGTTTTTGATGATATCCATTGGAGTAAAGACATGGAGGAAGCCTGGGAAGAGTTGAAGGCACATCCTGCCGTGACGGTAAGTATTGACCTCTTCTATATCGGACTCATCTTTATCCGCCAGGAGCAGGTAGAAGAGCATTTTCTTATTCGTTTTTAGGAAGCCGTAGCTTATCGGCGTAATGCAACATATCTTTTCTTGAATTATAGAATCCGGAAACGGTCATAAACTCGGCGCCATCCCTTTTGAATTCCCGAATCAGCGCAAAGAAGGTTTCTGCTGGCGTGGTATATGGGGTGCTGCTATCATCAAAAGAATGGAAGAGTAGGGCAATATTCTTTCCTTCACTCACATCTTCCAGCATCATCAGCATATTGTCGTCTTCGGTAAACCGTGAATTCAGACCAATATCATAACACCAAAAACTATCGGGTTTGTCGGCCTGCAAGGAGAAACTACGTCGGCGCTCCCAGTATTCGAAATAGCCGAAACTTCCTGCCCGAACGATAGGAAAACGACTGCGCAAGGAATCACGCCAGGCTTCTTTGGAATGATCACCCGGAAAGGCGAAAACATGTGGGTTAAAACCAGCACGACGCATTAATTGAAACCCCGAATCAATCTCGGTTCTCAGGTAGCTACCCAATTCAATTTCTACCCCGTCGCCTTCCTGAATGTGGTTCAAAGTATGATAGGCAATTTCATGTCCTGACTTCTCCAGCTGATGCAATTTGGCAATGGCAGGAGCATCCATCTGATGAAAATGACTCACGAAGAAACTGACAGGAATATCATATTTGATAAAGGAGTCTTTGTATTGGTACCAATTGTTGATGTGATAATCGTCGCAAAGCAGGAGAACCTTTCCTCTTTCCTGGTGAGGAGGTGAATCGCAAGAAATCCAGACCAGAGAAAGTAAAAGAAGAAAATAAAACGAACTGTTCAAGACCTTATTCATGCCAGCGAATTAAAATCTATAGTGGTTCTGCTATTGACACGTTTAAATTCAAATCATTGCATCTTCTTCATGCCGACATCGAATCTGATGGGCCTAAGCAGCGCCAAATGGGTTTGGGGATTAGTCCTTGTTTTGGTTTTCGCTTACATGAAGAACGCCAATAGCCCGAAAAAATTTTACTTTTTGAATTGCCAAATGGCTATTCACTCAATATCAGGGAGTAAAGTTCGTTAACCCCAACAAATAGTCCGAGTGGAGAGAAGATTAAAGCTCTATTTGTTTCAGAGAATAGGATTTGGTTTCCCCGTTTACATTAATCTCCAGAGTGAGCCCTTTTTTCGACTTTGGCAGGTCTTGTAGGTTATAGAGGAAGAACTCTCCTTTCTTAAGATCAAAGTTCATGTTGCGTACTTTTCTTCCTTTATGATCGCGAAGTACGATACTGATATTTTGGTCTTTTGAAGAATAGAAATTCAAAGGAACCACATCATAGTATTCGCTCGGAATCTCTGCCAACCATTGGTCGGTATTGTAATCAAATTCCTTGTCACCACCGAGCAGTCTATTTGCCAGCATAAAATCAGGAATCCCATAGCCGAATGTATTATCAGGGTGACTGAAGCGATCTGCACTTTGCATAATAGCCTGAATCACTTGCATATTGGTAGCACTTGGGTTAGCTCCCCAAAGTGAAGCGACCATTCCGCACAAAACAGGAGAAGCAAATGAAGTTCCCTGACTTTGGTAAAATTTACCTTTTGATGAAGCTACATACGTGGCAGTTGCTTGCGCACAAACCGTTGGCTTGATACGTCCGTCTGCCGTTGGTCCGAAGGAGCTAAACGTTGAATGATCCAAAAAAGCATCCACACCACCCACGGTGATAATGCTATCTGCATCGGCAGGAACACCCACATAATGCCAGTCGCCATCGCCTTCATTACCGGCAGCGTTGCACACAATCATACCGACTCCCGCACAACGTGTGGCAGCGCGTGAGATCAAGGAAGAACCATCGAGTGATTTATACGTATAGCTCAGATTTTTTGCATCGTATTGGGTATAACCTAAAGAGGAGTTGATCACGTCAGCTCCTACAGAATCCGCGAATTCAGCGCCCG
>JALRIQ010000271.1 GCA_023277325.1 Bacteroidia bacterium
TCCAGTTTTAAGTGCGGTTCACCTTCCTTCCTTGGTGAGCCATGTGGTAAACGGACAATCCATCACAGGGGACTTTCGTCAGATTAGCGATACCAATTTCGCCGTAACGGGTGGTTATCTGAATGTACTGAATGGTGTTTACCACCTTACCGGAGGTCACCGGTTTGATGGACGTTATAACCCAATGGGACATGCTTCATATACGCAGACATATACCAATGCCGACAGGAAATTTATTTTAGAAGATGATGGGAATGCGATTACGGTAAACTTCCTTCCTGAGGATTATGATCCCAATGCTTTTCACCGTCGTGATTATAATGTCGTACCTCAGGTATTTCCGAGTGGCGACGAAGGACTAATTGCTTTCTCCGGAGTATTTCAACCGCAGGCCGATTTGCCCTATTTAGATGCTGTAATCATTGACTCAAGCTCTTACAAACTGAGCAGCAATTTCTCTCAATACTACCAGCAGTACCATTGTGCTCATATTCCTCTTTACTCTGACGATAATAAGGCTATGCATACTCTCTTTTTAGGAGGGATTGCCCAATATTACGACAGTGCCGGAACCTTGGTACGTGACGATGATGTGCCATTTACCAAAGGGGTTTCACGGGTTACATTGGACCAATCTGGTCAACTAAAAGAGTATACCCTAGGTATTCAACTACCGGGCTATTTGGGAGCCAGTTCTGAATTTATCCCTGATGTAAACCTTCCGGAATATGCCAATGGGGTTATAAAGTATGATGCCTTACAAGGTGATACCGTACCTCTAGGCTATATGGTTGGAGGCATTCAGAGCATGGCGAAGAATATTTTTTTCATCAATACCGGAATAGAAAGTAATGCCAATGCCACTTTATATCGCGTGAGTTTGGTGAAAGGGATTAGCAGTGGGTTTGAGCGCTTAAATAACCAAAGCATCGATGGATTGAGTCTGCAAGTCTACCCCAACCCTTCGGCAGGAAAATGCAAACTCTTTTTTATCCCTGAAGAAGGCGAACACAGCATTGTCCGAATCCGTGATCTACAAGGTAAAGAAATTTACAAAGGCCAATTCTTAGGTCATCTTGGTAAGCAAGAAATTGATTTGGATTGCTCCTTTATACGGGGCGAACAGGTAGTAATTCTTGAGGTAGAAAGTGGTGATAAGCTCGGTCGTATGAAGTTAATTTTAGGGCCATAGGATTCAAAAGTAAAGCCTAATATTTCGTTTCTATAAATATATAGTATGACCTCCTTGAGTTATGAAATTTTCAAGTAAACTCAGGGAAAATTAAGCGTCATGGACTTTCAAATTAATGTAATACTTCTCTTACTTCTCTCATCGGCATTATTTCCAGCGATAAGTATTTTACGTCGTATGGATCAGAGAACTCAGAAATAATACCTCGCCAATGAGTCAACGCATTTTTGTCATCGATAAAGATTTATCAAGAGGAACCTTGATTAAGTTCATCGTTCAAAATCAGAACATGGCAAATGAACCAATTGAAGTTAATCTAATTTCGACATACCTCGATTTTACAGTGCTCCTCAGCGAAGCTTGGTCTCCGATGCCAAATATTATCGCTATGAATTTATCCGATCGGAATTTTGATGAAATCAGAATGCTTCAAAAAATTCAAGAGCAATTTGACTATCTAGGAATCACAGACACATCCTTCATAATTTATAGCCCATTCTCAGAGTTCTTTATAAAAGAGCTACTCAATGACTACGGGGTTAATCGGATGAAACCATACTTTTTTCATGAGTTCAATATCACGAAAATAGCAAACTCAATTCTTCAGCTTGTTGCAGATTCCAATTCAATTGCTGCTCGAACCAACAAGCCGTATATTCATCAAAAATCAATAGCGTCCTAATCGATTGAAAAAACTGGAAAGTGGTTTTTCTTCAAAGCATTCGATAGAATTTGTTAACGATGGTTATCCTGAGGTCCCAAGAATAACAATGACGCTTAATGAAAT
>JALRIQ010000272.1 GCA_023277325.1 Bacteroidia bacterium
ATAAGTTCAATTTGGTCTGCTCCGGCATCAATGGCGTTTTCCATCAATTCCTTCACCACAGATGCAGGGCGCTGAATCACTTCACCGGCCGCAATCTGATTGGCTATAGCATCAGGCAGTACAGAAATGATATTTCCCATCGATTAATTAAAAAGCAATAACCAGGAAACGAGTGCGAGAATGAAAATGATACTTACCAAGCGAATGGAAGAGCTGCGGTTGCTTTTTGAAATTCGCGCGCTTCTCCCCCAACTTTCTTTGAGGCTTCCACGCGCAATTTTGCTGGCATGGCTTTGACCTTCTTCTTCAACTCCTTGGACTCTCCGCTTTAAATCTTCCTTTGCAGGATTATAATAAATCGGCGTATGTTCAAAGGTGCGATGTGCTGGTATTTTGAATAGAAATCTAAACATTTTTTAAGTTCCAACCCGAAATTCAAAGATAGGGTATTCTTATTGTATTTTCGTGCCTGAATGCCCATGAAACTCCCCCGTATACTCCTCTTATTCCTTTGTTTTTTTGCCTTGAGGAATTCAGATGCTCAGGTCTATCGCTTTCCAACAAATGCCTGGGTAGACTCCGTTTATTCTAGCTTGAACCCTGAACAACGCATAGGGCAATTGATAATGGCTGCGGCGTATTCTAACCCAAACCAGGTTAATGAAACGGCGTTATTGGAAATGATCCAACGTTATCAAATTGGCGGGGTTATCTTTTTCAAGGGAAGTCCACAACGTCAGGTTGAAATGCTCAACACCCTTCAAAACGCTTCATCTGTTCCTCTCTTGGTTGGGATAGATGCAGAATGGGGTTTGAACATGCGGCTTGACAGTACCATCAAGTTTCCGCGGCAAATGGCACTGGCTGCTTTTGATGATGATAGTCTGATTTACGAAATGGGAAGAGAAATCGGCCGACAGTGCAAGCGCATGGGAATACATGTGAACTTTGCCCCTGTTGCCGACGTAAATAATAACCCAAACAATCCCGTTATCAACGACCGAAGTTTTGGCGAGGACAAACTCGTGGTTTCCAGAAAATCGCTAGCTTATATGCGTGGTCTGCAAGACGAAGGAGTAATCGCCTGCATCAAACATTTTCCGGGTCATGGCGATACCGAAACGGACTCACATCAAGACTTGCCTCTTATTCGTTTTCCTTATGCTCGCTTGGATTCATTGGAACTCTATCCGTTTCAATATTTGGTTGATTCTGGCGCCATGAGCGTGATGTCGGCCCACCTTTATGTTACCACGCTCGACCCAATGCCGAAACAAGCTTCTTCTTTATCCAGAAGAATCATCAAAGGCAAACTCATCGACTCCATGGGTTTTGATGGATTGATCTTTACCGATGCCCTAAATATGAAAGGGGTAAGTAAATATTTTAATTCCGGAGAACTTGAGGTAAAGGCCCTCTATGCTGGAAATGATGTGTTGTTGTTTCCGGAAGATATTCCCGCCGCAATACGAAAAATCCAGATTGCATTAGACAGCTGTCTATTGGATAGCGTCGCTTTCGAACATTCCGTTAAAAAAGTGCTTGCGGCCAAATACTTTGTGGGACTGGATAAATTTCAACCCATAGCAACCAAAGAACTTCATGACGACCTCAATAATGGTCCGGCATTGAACTTATTGGATGAAGTAAGCAGCCGTCAACTTACTCTGGTAGAAAAAAAGAAAAGAACCTTACCACTTCGGAAAGACCGCAAAATCGCCTGTGTTTCTATTGGCAGCTCTGGCTGGAATGCTTTTCACCAAAGCATGAATAATTACGGCAATTACGATTACTACGGAATTCAACGCGATGCCAAAGCGCTTGAGTTTAACCAACTACGTGACTATTTGAAGCAGGAAGATTATGATGTGGTAATTATCAGCCTGCACAATACCAATCGGCTAAAGACAAAACAATACGGCTTATCCCCGCGCGGGATTGAGTTGGTGAAGGAAATAAATCGCTTCAGTGAAGTGGTTCTTGTAAGCTTTGGCATTCCCTATAACCTGCAATATTTCGAGGATCAGGAGAATATTTTGGTCGCCTACCAGGACATCGACCTAAACATGGAAAAGGCTGCAGAAGCCTTACACGCTGCTATACCACTGGAAGGAAAGTTAAGCGTGACCGTATCAAAAGAGTGGCCTTACCAAACGGGAATCGAAATGCCTGCAGATAGCACGCAGCTTCGTCATGGGGTTCCAGAAAAAGTAGGCTTAAAATCCAAAGACTTCCAACGTATTGATTCGGCCATTAACTATGCGCTGGAAAAAGAAGTATTCCCTGGCTGTCAGGTGCTTGTAGCCAAGTCTGGTGAGGTAATTTATTCCAAAAGCTTCGGTTACTTCGATTATTCCAAAAAACAGGCTGTACAAAGCAACAGCATCTACGACATTGCCTCTGTAAGTAAGGTGGCAGGCACCACATTGGCCCTGATGCACCTCTTCGATCACGGCAAAATTGACCTGGATAAAAAGGCCTCCTACTACGTAAAGATCATGCGGAAAAGCAATAAAAAGGACCTTACGCTTCGCGATCTGCTTACCCATACTGCTGGTTTACAGAGTTGGATTCCTTTTTATAAAGAAACCTTGGATAGCGGGATTTTTAATGCCCTCTATTCCGCCTGCCGAACCGAAGAGTATCCTTTGCCGGTAGCTGAAGGAATGTTCGCCCATAAATCTCTTGCCGACTCCATTTGGAATTGGATTCTTGAAAGCCCCTTGAGCAAAAAAGGGGAATACAAATATTCCGACCTTGGGTTTTATATCCTGCAGCAGGTGGTAGAAGAAGTAAGCGATATGGCACTCGACGCCTACCTTGAAAAACATGTTTATGGTCCTTTGCAATTGGCCAATATCAGCTATAATCCAAGAGCGCATTTCTCCCTGGACCGTTTAGTTCCAACTGAATTCGACAGTATTTTCAGGAAACAAGTGGTTACTGGTTTTGTGCATGATCCAGGAGCAGCCATGCTTGGAGGGGTTGCAGGACATGCCGGACTCTTTAGCAATAGCAATGACCTTGCTGTATTGATGCAGCTACTCTTAAACGGAGGCGTCTATCGTCAGACACGTATCTATTCGGAAAAAACGGTGAATACCTTTATAGGATACAGTGATATAACGAAGAGTCGAAGAGGGCTTGGTTTTGATAAGCCCGAACCAAATCCTGAAAAGGGAACTCCATGCTCACGTTGTTGTTCACCCCTTTCTTTCGGACATAGTGGTTTTACCGGAACCTATATTTGGGTAGATCCTCAACATGATTTGATCTATATTTTCCTGAGTAATCGTGTAAACCCCACAGCAGATAACAACCAAATAAGTCGCCTTAACGTGCGTACCAATATTCAGGACCTACTGTATGAATTCCTTGGAACAAATTGTCAGAAAAAGCATTAGGCCCTTTGAACCTATTTGCATTATGCGACGTTCTGTTCTCATGCGCAGGCTTTGGGCAATCTTACTATTTGGAATTTCATTAAGCGCAGCGGCGCAAACTGGCTCCCGTTGGTTTTTTACTTTAGGGCCATCGGTTACCACAGGAAATAGTTTTGTAGGCGGACAACAATCTATCTCAGCTCCTGATATCACGGGATCACATAGTATTCATACTATGTTCAGTCCATTATGGGGCTACCCCAACCCGCAGTATTCAGGAGCGCAAAATTTAGGTCGGAAACTCCACCTCGGATTTCAATACGAACGCTACTTTTCACGTAATTTTGCCCTTGTTACCGGCTTGGAATTAGGGGCAAGAGGTTATATCATTAAGTCTGAATTTAGCAATGACTTACTTGTGAGTTACAGGGCGGTTACTGTTCCTCTCTATGCCTCATTTTCCCCATTCAAGGGAAATCGTTTTTGGACCTTTCGCCAAAATATTGGAATGCAATTGATGTATGCCAGTTCGGTACCTGAAAGGGTTATTGGGAATATTGAATTGGTGCAACACCGCAACGTGTCCCCTCAATTGTACGCAGGTCTTGAGCTCATCCATAATTCTTTCTCAGCGCCTTTCGGATTTGAAGTAGGGTATAGCCATGGGTTTTCGAATGTGATTGACCATTACTATTTAGGCCTTGATTATAGAACGCCTATAAAAATTGAAAGCACAGGCTCCGCATTTCATTTTAAGATTAAATACCTGCTTAAAGAAAAACGTGATCCTTTGAAGGAGAAACTCGTTCATAAAAAACTGGATCAATACGATCTTCTCGCGTTCAGAAATGTGAAGGACCCCATACTAATTAAAACAGCATTTGACACGATTCATGTTTGCGTGGAAGATGATCAAACAATTGATGGAGACAGTATCGCTATTGAGTTTAATCAGCGCATTATTCAGCGCGACATCATGATTCAACGCAAACCTTTATGTTTTGATATTATTATGACAGCGTCCGGCACAAACACCTTAATTGTACACGCTTTAAATGAAGGGAAAATCCCTCCCAATACCTGTGTAATGCACCTTTATTTTGGGGATGAGCATCGTGAAGTTCGTTTAAAGTCGGATATGAAAAACTCCGGCGCGATTCGCTTTCAACATTAGTCCCAGCACTCCATAAGGAGCATGCGGCCTGAGCTATAGTTAATCTCCACCCACCCATCTTCCAAGACCTCGTTACTGCTACCTGATCGTATCCCCGATTCTAAAGATTCTTCATTTAAGGGATATTTTAAACCAAGAGTAGAGATTCCTTCTACTAAACCAAATGGAATCAATGATATACGTTTTCCTTTTGGATACCACTTTTTATACTTTGTTGGCAGCGAAAAGATACGAGAGTGGTCATCTACCATCACCAGATCTATGCGGTCCTGAAACTTGAACAAGCTCATCATATTGTTCACGGTATGATCAGCCCGAAATCCGGTAGCCCATGCAATATTCGCAGAGGGATAACCTTCTTCAATTAACCATAAAATCGCCTTTTCCAGGTCTGTAAGATTCTGGTCAGGGGTATGCACCACCCTTAATGGCTGCTGTCTTTGTTCTATTTCTTCCAGATTGACGTTTCCATCAAAGTCGCCAAGAAGCACGTCCATCTTGATTCCTAAAGGTTCAAAACGGTGTGCAGCTCCATCCAAAACCACAATGGTAGGGCTCCATTCCAGAAGCTGACCAAGCAGCTCCATAGAACAAGACTCGCCATTGGCGATGATCAGGGCGGGTTCTTGTTTATCGCGAATTACGTGATGAGAGGACATGTTACTTTACAGTGAAAAACATATTACAGGTGGGTATACTCCCTATCTGACTTTCAATGTTTTAATCCAATCTAATTTGTTCTCAGTACACCAATACAAACGTGATTCTCCTGAAAGATATAAAATTAGAGAAAAAGTATGGGAACTCCACCAAGAAGGTTGGGGTTATACCAAAATTCATCGATACCTGAAAAACAATGATTTTGAAATAGGTGATAGTAGAACATCGGTTGATTCTATGATAAAGAAGATGAAAAAGAGGGAATTCATCACCAAAAGAGAGTTTTCTCTCAGAAAGTATGTGGATTTCAAAATCAAATACTTTAGAAGGTAATTTCAATTTTGATATACTCAGTTCTAGGGTTGTTGAGATTAGGAACTACTCAAAAACACTAACCATCTTTAATCTCTCTCTTACTGTTTGAACATCTCTCAGAAAATATTATGAGAAATTCTGTGATTTTCTATCGTTTAAAGATTTACTCCCATACTTATTGGTAGTTAACACCCTTCAGAAAGGTGTTATAGTCAACAACCGACAGTATTGTAATATACTCGGAGTGATACCCGGTGGAGGGGAACTGAACGATAATGGGGTTGTGATAGTGAGTACTCAAGTGATGAGTTATCCTATCAGTCGTCTACAATGGATTTAGGAATAGGATTCCACATTGAATTCATTGTGAGTATTACGACACTGATAGGATAGATTATATCTAAGTGATAAGTAATAAGGAGAAACAACAATGAAACAATCACCAAATGAATTACATAATGAACTAATGGATAAACTCAAAGAGTTTACAGATGAGATTGGATACCATCTACCACCCGATAGAATACCTGATACCACTAAATCTCTAATCAATCTTTTCATTACCTATGAAAAATATAGAGATTCAATCAT
>JALRIQ010000273.1 GCA_023277325.1 Bacteroidia bacterium
GCCAGAGAGGGCAATACCAGGTTCTTCCATACATAATGCCTTCCTTCATTTAAGGAAAAGTCGACCAAACTTCCGGTCATGTTCAGTCCGGTAACATCATGCCATACATAACCAAAAATCCATGCGATTAATATAGCTGCAAAAAAGGAGGGAAGTGAAATCCCCAAAGTACTGATAGCTAAGAGCAATTGATCTGGCCACCTATCGCGGTACAAGGCCGAAACCACACCAGCACTGATTCCTAAAATTATGGCAAGTAGGATTGAAGATAAAGCCAGGACCACGGTTCCTTCCATGGCTTCTGCCAGAATGCGGCTTACCGGTTTTTTACTTTGGTAAGAACTTCTGAAAAAGGGGGCTTGCAAGGAGCAATAGATTTTTCCCAATTGAACCTGACCAATAGCGCGTTGATTTTCATCTTTGCTAAAATGCAGCGGCGATAAATCATTTAAATAATGAAAATACTGCTGATAGAGCGGCAGGTCGAGTCCCATTTCCTGGCGTGCAGCTTCGATACTTTTGGCATCCGTACGCTGTCCCATAGTAAGCTGGGCGGGATCGGGCAATACATTAAATAAGAGAAAAACTAAACTGACCACACCAAGAAGGGTAGCCAAGGCATAAGCCAAACGTTTACCGAAGTAAACTACAAAGCTCATTTATTTTGTTTTTTCTCAAATTTAGCCATGGCCTTTTCGAGGTCTTTCATGCTTGGCGCGTTGCGCGACGACCAGCGTTTTACGACAATTCCCTTGTGCATCAATACATAACCTGGGTTACTGCGAATAACCGATTTTAATGCTGTTCTATCCAATTGATAGAAAGGGAAAGCCAACTGGTGTTCATGACGGAAGTTCTCAAACTCCTGAGGTTCAGAATTGGTGAAGGCGTATATTTTATGTCCGGCATCCTGCCATGTACTTATCCCTTCTTTAAACTTTCTCCAGGATTTGATGCGCGTATCACTCAAATCATAGGCAATGACAAAAAGGGCATATGCGTCTTCGTTGAGCAGCTGCTCAGTGATGTCTTCACCTTGTCCGTTTTTAACGAAGAAATCATGAATTTTTGCCGGAACACCTGGGTCAGTCACCACATCTTCCCGGTCAACGAACTCAAACTTATTGTTATCAATATTGCCCAACTCATCCATCTTAAAGCGCGTAGATTCACTAGTCGCTTTATTCTTATAGATGAATACCATCTCTTTGGTTTCGGGAATTTCGGTTGTTAAAGCGCGAATATCACTGCCTTCATCCCAGTAGAGGTAATTGATAACCGGCATATACATCCAGCAATACACGGAGAAAGCAGAACTCGCCAAGGTAAAGAGCAGGATGAGATTGGTTTGCATGATTTTCGCGAAAAACGGACGAATATGTTTTCTGCGGATAAAGATGATAACAATGAGTACGGTTAGGAATAAGTCTTTATAAAACGATTGCCACGGAGTAAGCTTAATGGCATCTCCAAAACAACCGCAGTCTTTCATGTAATAAATTTCACGCGGCGTGAAACCAAGGATATTCGCCCACCAAAGGGTGGTTTCATGATCTGGGTTTTCGAAAAACCAATTGCCCACTGCCGTAAATCCAGTAAGGAAGGTGAAGAAAACGATCATGCCCAAAAGCAGCCATGACGTAACTTTCATCCGGATACCCACTAAAACACAAATACCCAGAACAATCTCTGCCACACAAATAAGTACTGCCTGAAGCACTTCCTGGTGCTGCAAAAAGGTGGTGCCGAATATGCTGTAGTATTCGGTTAACTTATAGGAAAATCCGATAGGGTCGTTGGCCTTAATAAAGCCACTGAAAATAAACAGCAGTCCGACAAAGACGCGACTAGTTCCTGTGAGTACTTTCATGGTTTTCTGCAAGTCGTATTAAAGCGAATATAGAATAGTTAATGATATCTCTGAAATTGGCATCAATCCCTTCAGAGGCCAAAGTTTGTCCTTCGAGGTCTTCAATTTGTTTGATGCGCATTAATTTCATCATGATTAAGTCAGTAAAGGTAGAGATGCGCATATCCCGCCACGCTTCGCCATAATCATGGTTCTTGTCGAACATTAGCGAGCGGGTGGTCTGCACTTCTTGGTCGTACAGCGCTTCAACTTCCGCGCCACTCATATGAAGATCTGATTCATCAGCTCCTTTTTCCATCTGAATCAAAGCCATGATGCAATAATTGATGATGCCCACATATTC
>JALRIQ010000274.1 GCA_023277325.1 Bacteroidia bacterium
TGCCATGTTTGGCGCCAGGTAGCTTAGTCTCGGCTATCGGCACCGACTCATCGAACACGGGATGGAGCGACAAGATTCGCCGCCGCTGCGTGCTACTCAGTTCGTTTTCGCTTGCTTCCAGCCTTTCCATGGATTGGAAAAATATGATGCACTTCTTCCAAATGATTGGCACGATGAGGTAGTATCACTTTATCCCCATCTAATAATTCATGGTAAAGGTTGGCTAATCCTCGCTTATGAGCAGTAATCTGGTCCAGCGCCTTCAACTTTATCCGCAAAAAGCCGGCTTGAATTTCATCCAAACGCGAATTATCTCCGACGTATTCGTTCTTGTATTTTATGAAGGAACCATAATTCCTCCAAGCCTTAAGTTTGTCGTAATGGTCTACATTACTCAGACTAATACCCCCTGCGTCACCTAGGGCTCCTAAATTTTTGGTTGGGTAAAAACTGAATGCACCAAATCCAAACGTGCCTGTAGCTTGACCCTTGTATTTAGCACCATGTGATTGTGCACAGTCTTCGATCAATTCCAGATTGTATTTGGCACATAATGCCATGATTGGATCCATCTCACAGGGTTTCCCATAAAGATGGACCACCATGATTGCTTTGGTATTGGCCGTAATCTTTTCTTCAATCTTTTTCGGATCGATGAGGTACGTATCCATATCTGGCTCTACAAATACCGGCTTGTGCCCCGTATTCAGGATCGCATTGATGGTGGCGATATAGGTATTGGAAGGAACGATAATTTCCGAACCCACTGGAAAATCCATAATTTTCAGTGGCATCTCCAAGGCATCGAGCCCTGAAGCCACGCCTAAAAAAGTAGGGGCACCAATATAGGCTGCAAATTCTTCTTCAAAAGAGGTAACCTGTTCCCCCAATACAAACCATCCCTTTTCCAAAAGGCGGGAAAACTCCGCTTCGTAGGCCTCTTTAAAGGGGGCGTTTAAACCCGAAAGGTTTTCGTAGTCGATATTAGGTGTAGGGCTCATCGATATAGTCGTTTACATCGTAATTGGTAGATGCCAAAACAAGCAAAACTGCTCCTTCGGTAAATCCTTGCATGGTATGCCAATCATCCCGATCAACATAAAGTGCTTTGCTTGGGTTATCCAATACAAAACTTTCAAAACCGCTACCGTCGTTGGTCGATACGGTGCATGCTCCATGTAAACATACCAGAATTTGATCGGTGTTTTTGTGACGATGACCTCCGCGAACCACATTGGGCTTCCCGTGGATATAATACACCCGTTTAACCGCAAAAGGCAATTGGCGCTGAATCACCCGCAGCTCACCGCGGTCATCTTTAAATGCTGGAATATCTATCAAATTGGCCATGTTCCGCAAATGTAACGGATTATTCAGAATCGCTTAAGACAGTTTTGGTGGAAATATGCGACGAAACACATTTCGCTTCATCCAAGAATAATGACCCACTAAAAACTTTTCCTTTCTGTAGCTGCTCAGAACACCCGTACCTTGCAGGTCAATCCCAGGAAATTGAGGTTTCAACTCCTTCGCTTTTTGTAAAAGTGCAGTATGATAGGGCTGGTAAAACAAATGCCTGACTTGCTTCGACAAGGCATAGGAACGCGGTGCAAATATGACATTCTCCCCTTCGTACAATTTCACCCCATGAAAATGAAAAAATACGGCTGAATAAGTTTCGCTATTCTGGCTGAGTTGTATCTCACCTTCCTTTTTGGCGAAATCATACTGTTGGCAATTCCACGGTGCTATTCCTCCTCCAAGGTGTTCCAATTCATGTACGTATGGGAAACGCGTACACCAATCATCCAAATATTTTTGGTCACCAAATTTTCCATCTTCCACGCGATTATAACACCATTCCAGGCAGCGTTCTCTCCACCATGATAGCACTTCACGCCCTTCCGTATTGTTCTTGAAATACATGAATTGCACACAGTATTTCCCTCTGAGCAAACTCTGGTCGTACCTTCTGGTATAACGGTGACTGGTAATCAAAACCGATTTTCCGGAGGCTTCCATTTCATCAATCAACACCTTGGGGTTTGAGTAGAAGCAAAGGTCAGCATCCAAATAGGTGCAGTTCTCAACTTGAAAATTCTCCAATATATAATGGATGGTACTTGACGTGCAGGTCCAGCAGTATTCCGCTCTGCTTCTAACCGGTTTAACCGCTAAAAGCTCTGGATCTTCAAATTCTTCTAAAGAAATCACCGTCATATGCGCTAAGCTCAATTTCTTGAGCACCTCGTAGGCGGTCTGGTTGAATGCGAAAACATAAAG
>JALRIQ010000275.1 GCA_023277325.1 Bacteroidia bacterium
AAAATTTCAGGATCAATTTCCTTACGATAAACACCTTGTTCAATTCCTTTGATAAGATTTGTTTTTATAATCTTATGCATAAATTCATCCTTGTGATTTTGAATACGTAGGAATGCTTCAGGATAATATTTTGCCAATTCGTTCATGGTCATTGGGTTCATATTTTTAAACATCTGTTGGATGTCTTCCAAAATCATGAACATTTCATGTACTGCATTATCGGCCATGTCCTGGGTCCTTTGACATTTTAAGGACTGCTCTTCCAATTCAAAATTTACCACGGCCATCACCAAAGCATCTTTATCCTTATAAAACTGATAAATGGTCTTTTTGCTAATGCCTAATTGGGCATCCAACTTTAAATACATATCATGTACCTCACGAGAGCGCACGCCCCAAGTATGTCCTGCATAATCCGGCGAAGAGAAACTCACTCCCAAGAAATCCGTGAACTCATCGTCCCCTAGATCTTCTTCCTTCAGCAGTAATAGGGCCATCTCCAACACCATCTCATTTCCGATAGGGGTCATTTTGAGTCTTTCCAGTCCCGATTCCCTGAATGCGCCATTAGAAGCTTTGACCATATATTCTAAATCATATGGGAAACTAGAACTCTGTTTATTTAATTTTGGCTCGTATGGGTTCTCATCTTCTAAGCTCAACTCATATTTACGAGGAGATAATTCCAATCTCCAACCACGGCGCATTTCGTTCATTGCGAACTCCTCTCCGTTAAAGTCACTCACATAGTCAGGTAATTGATTCATATAATACGATGATGAGACAAAATGCATTGAAGCATCTAACCAAAAGGCCCCGTCCGCCATATGACCTGCCGGGAAAATCGCCCCGCGGTCTTTCACGCTTACCCCAAATGATTTTCCTTGATTGTTCGTATATAGTTTGATGCCGTCCGAGAAAGTCAAAGACCGCAAGTTTTTCGGGGAGCGCTTGCTTGAGCTCTCTAATGTACCCACCGGCTCCACTTCCATGTCCTGCGCACAATAAACCTCACTAGCCGTGCGGTTGTCCCACCAATCGTTCGCCACCACACCGTGGTATTTAGGCGTTGTACCGGTAGAAATACTCGCGTGCCCCGGCCCCGTGTAGGTGGGGACGTAGTTATAATGAGTATTGGAATACGAAAAACCGCTGTCCATCAACGTTCGAAATCCACCATCAGGGGCAAACTGGTGATCAAAGCGTTGCAGGTATTCTGCGCGCATCTGATCAACCACAACTTGAACGACAAGCTTCGGTTGTGCCCAAAGGTTTACGCTTAGGAGGCCTGCGACAATTGCGATTCCAAGGCCTCTTTTTCTTCGTTGAGTTGCTCCCATAATTCCATCTTGCCGCTTACCACGGACTTTTTTTCTTCATACTTGGGATAAAAATCTGGATCAGCCATGAGCGACTTGCATTCCTGCGGATCGGCGAGCTGCTCGTCCCAAGCGTTTATTTCTTCCTCTAAGTTCTCAATTTCTTGCTCAACTTCCTCCAATTTCCGCACGACACTGCGCAAATCTTTCTCCAGTTGCTTGCGCTCCTTGTAATCCATGCTGCTCGCAACCTCTTCTTTGGCTTTCTGAACATTTTTTTGGGCCGATTTCGCCTCGACCTCACGCATCGATTCCAATTTTCTTTGCTCGAGATAGTATTCAATACCTCCTA
This sequence comes from Bacteroidia bacterium, assembly GCA_023277325.1. Lineage (GTDB taxonomy): Bacteria > Bacteroidota > Bacteroidia > UBA8524 > UBA8524 > UBA8524. The sequence continues at coordinate 1,672 of JALRIQ010000275.1, forward strand.
AAATCGTTTTGACCTTCTGGTCTCTAAACTCAATAGTCTTGGTCACCAGCCCCTCCAAAAACTCACGGTCGTGACTTACCACCAACAGTGTACCGTCAAAGGACTGAAGGCTTTGCTTGAGCACGTCCTTGCTGTTCATGTCCAAGTGGTTTGTCGGCTCATCCATCACCAAGAAATTGATGGGATTAAGCAGGAGCTTACAAAGTGCCAATCGGCCACGCTCCCCACCGCTCAAAACTTTCACTTTCTTATCGACGTCCTCGCCTCTAAACATAAAAGCGCCCAACATACTGCGGGCATGCTTGCGCATTTCCTCAGGAGAGGCATCCTCAATGGTCTGTAAGGCCGTTTTATTTCCGTCTAAGGCATCCGCCTGGTCTTGAGCAAAATAGCCCACCATGACATTATGCCCCAATTCCATTAAACCATCCGCAGGAATCTCTTTCAGCAAGGCTTTCACCAAGGTAGATTTTCCTTGGCCGTTTTGTCCTATGAAGGCCACGCGATCGCCGCGCTCCACCTCCAAATCTACG
>JALRIQ010000276.1 GCA_023277325.1 Bacteroidia bacterium
CAGATTCAAAGCGGAGCCCTTTATGGAGCTGCCTTTGGTAAAGCTGGAAAACACCAACGACTTGCCTGGAAAGCCGACTTACGCCAAGCAATGCGCGGTGACCTAATTCCGGCTCCTGCCATGAGTATCGGCGCCGATTATCTCCTGAATTCAAAATCCACTTTCCGTGCCCATTTGGCCCATATTTCCAGATTACCCAATCTGAATGACCTGTATTGGAATCCGGGAGGCGATCCCGATTTAGAAGCAGAAAAAGGCTATAGTGGCGAATTCAGTTATTTGTTTAGCCATCATACCAAAAACAAAGCCTTGCAAGCCAGAATTACTGGGTTCTATTCTATTATCGATAACTGGATAATTTGGCTTCCCGACAATGGATTCTGGACCCCTCAGAACTTGCAAAGGGTGAATAACCGAGGTCTCGAATGGGAAGGAAGATTTATCCGTGGAAGAAGTCGTCGCTATATCACCCTGCTTTATGGGGGAAGCTTTTTGATGGCCAGCAATGAAGTGGCAAAAAATGCAGCTGACCGTTCGGTGGGGAAACAACTTATTTATGTCCCCTATTGGAAAAACTACCTGAGTGTGGAGCTGAAAGGAAGACGAGCCGAACTCATCTACCGTCATGCCTTTACCGGAGGACGTTATACCAGTTCGGATAACCAGAGTTTTCTTCCCCCCTATTCTATTGGCGACCTGGAATTCAGCTATTTCCTCAGACTAAGCCGTCGCAATGAAATTCAATTTGGTTTCAGCATTCAGAATATCTGGGATGAATCCTATGAAAGCATCGAGTGGCGCCCAATGCCCGGACGCTATTTTCAATTTAGTATCAACTACCAATTCAATAAATAATGAAAAAACTACTTTTTCTAATTACATCAATGTTCGCTCTGAGTGCATCAGCACAGGTGCTGGATTCGGCAAGTTTCGAAAACTATTCCTTACCAACCGACAGCTTCGATAATGGAAGCAATGGCACAAAGTTTTTTGAGAACTCCGATGTTATTTCACCCGTATTTTGGGACACAGCTTGGGGCGGCTATTGGGCCGGGGGATGGGCATTATCCAACCAAACAGATAGCACGCGTGAAGGAACAGATGGCTTATACCAGTCGATTACCGGCAATGCAAGCGACGGAGTAAATTATTTAGTGGGCCAGAACGGAAGTGAACTAAAGTGGCCAGGACCCGGAGGTGTTTATCTTCTAGAATCAGTAGCAGTGACTAACTCTGCCTATACCTATCATTCCATGCTTAATGGGGATGCTTTTGCAAAAAAATTCGGAGGAATTGACGGGAATGATCCTGACTACCTGATTTTGAACATTACGTCCAGAAGCAATGGCATATGGGACCAGGACACCATTCAATTCTACCTTGCAGACTTCAGGTTTGCAGACAATTCAAAAGACTATATCGTTTCAGATTGGCAAATAGTAGACATATTTCCGCTTACTCAGTTTGACACACTCCATTTCTTCCTCACATCGAGTGATACAGGCCAATTTGGAATAAATACCCCTACTTTCTTCTGTATTGATAATATTAAATGGTCAATAAGTGTCGGTCTAACAGTCTCCAAAAAACCATCCATCAAACTCTATCCAAACCCTGCTCAAAACACCCTTATCGCGGAAGGGGTAAAAGAATGGACCATCTATACCATACAAGGAAAAGCATTACTCAGTGGAGAATCGGAAAACGTCGATATTCGTAACTTATTACCAGGCACTTACCTCCTCCGCGATTCTGAAGGACGCAGCAGCCGATTTATCAAACAATGAGAATTCTCTTATCCATAGCACTTTTATTCGCCTTAGGCTTTCAATCGGAGGCTCAGTATGCTCCACGCGATAATTGGTTGGGCAGCACAGCCATTCCGGGTGACAGCAATATATTCGTCAATTGGGGCTTCGAAGCCAAGGTAGAACGCGGATTTATGGACATCCGTAATCCGCAGCTCGGACCTACCAGTGCCGGTAAGGCGGAAATGACGACTAGCTACCCCGATGGACAGGCGGTATCATTAGGTGATGGTGGAATCGCTACCCTCACCTTTGATGTACCCATTGTCGATGGTCCTGGATTTGATTTTGCCGTTTTTGAAAATGGTTTTCATATCCGCACTAGTGGCGATTCGGATTTTCTTGAGTTAGCTTTTGTAGAAGTGAGCAGCGACGGTCAACGTTGGGTGCGTTTTGCTAGTTTTTGTGATAATGATACGGTCAATCAGCTGCAGAGTTATGATGGCATGAAGGCAAGCAGCGTCCATAATCTGGCCGGCAAATACGTGGGCAATTATGGAACACCCTTCGACCTGAGTGAGCTGAAAGACAGTCTGGGTATCGACATCACCAATATCAAACATGTTCGAGTGATTGACGTGGTGGGAAGTCTGGATCCCCAATATGCCAGCTACGATTCGCGGGGGCATAAAATCAATGACCCCTTCCCTACGAATTTCTTGCAAGGAGGATTTGACCTGGATGCGATTGGCGTGATCCATAACCAACATATGCCGAATGGGATTGAAGAAATCCAAAGCTTTCAGGTATTTCCGAATCCGGCACAAAGCGGACAATCCGTACAAATAGCGACAGAAGATTTGCCTGTATCCTGGAAGGTATATCAGAGCAGTGGAAAGCTAATTTCTTCGGGGAATAGCCCATCCATAACAGATACCTTTTCTCCGGGCACTTATTTTATTGAAGTCAGACAAGGCGCTCTTATTCAGCACCATAAACTCATCATACAATGAAATACTCCTTAACCTTACTTCTTGGAAGTCTCTTGCTATGGAGTTCCTGTTTCAATGAAAAGGAAGAACCAAAAGGGAATCAAACCAGCCAGGGAAGTGTATTGGTATTGAATGAAGGAAACTTTCAATGGGGCAATGCGAGTATCCGCAGCTTTAATCTGGCCACCAACAGTTATGAGAGCGACGACCTATTTCGCGCAGCCAATGGCCGTCGTTTAGGCGATGTGTTGCAATCGGCCAGTCGCATCAATAACAGCATTTGGTTGGTGGTAAATAATTCGCGAAAGATTGAAGTGGTTAACCCTACGGATTTCAAATCCATCATGACCATTAACGATTTGCTTTCTCCCCGTTTCGCCTGCGACCTGGGTAATGGAGAGGTAGCGGTAAGCGATTTATACAGCGACAGCATCAGCTTTATTGACGCCGCCAGCGGGATACTTCTTTCGCGCCTGTATTTGAAAGGCTGGACCGAGCAAATGGTAGCTCAGGGAAATATGCTATGGATCAGCAACCAGCAAAGCAGCAAGATTTACCAGGTTGATATCCAGCAAAAAACCTTAATCGACAGTCTGGATATTGGCTTTGGCAGTTTTAGCATGTATGAAGACAGCGAAAAGCATATCTGGATTGCCACCAAAGGCAATAAAGATTTAACTATCCCTTCGATGATTCATTGTTTGAATCCACAAACCAAAACTTTCCTTTTTTCTGAGGAATTGGGAGAATCTGGTGTGCAAGACTTTTTTGTGAGCGCGCAGAATCAGGTGTATTATATCTACCAAAATAAGCTGTATCACTTTACTACAAACTCAAACTCATTACCTCAGACTCCCTTCTATCAGGGGACTGACGGGATATTATATGCCGTAGAAGCACATGACGGCAAGGTGTTTTTATGTGATGCCGTAGACTATGTGCAGAATGGTTTGGTGACTGTTTTAAACGGGAATGGAGAAATTCTACACCGTTTTCAGGCAGGACGTATCCCAAATGGATTTTTATTTATTCCTTAAATCGTATTTTTGAAGCCCATGAAATTGAATACTAAAAACGGATTTCTATTATTGGTTGTTTTGGCAGCTGCCTTCAGCCGATTGATTCCTCACGCACCAAACGTTACTCCTATTGGAGCTTTGGCCTTGTTTGGCGCCGCATACTTCAGCAGAAAAAGCCTCGCATTAGTGGTTCCAGCTATCTCAATTTTCTTGAGCAGCTTGGTGATCAATAACGTGATTTACCAACCTGAATCCTTCATGTGGATGGATATAAACTTTCCAGCACAGATTCTGGCTTTCGGATTGATTGGCATGATGGCCTTTTTCAGTTTGAAGAAAATCAATGTAAAATCGGTGGCAACGAGTAGTATTTCTGCTTCGCTGATCTTCTTTGTGGTAACCAATTTTAGCACCTGGTTGACCGATGGGATGTATCCAATGACTTTAAGCGGACTGATTACCTGCTATGAAATGGCGATTCCTTTCTTCTGGAATACCCTTGCTGGTGATTTGGTTTATGTAAGCATTTTGTTTGGCGGATATGAACTTGTTCGCCGTCAGGTTCCTGCTTTGGCTCATGCCTAAGAATTCAGATCAATCAAAAAATATTGGGACGCCTTCTCCACTCCGGGAAGGCGTTCATTTTTATTTCAACGAGCGTGGTTTGATGGTATTCACCGAAAAATACCACCTCGAACGGGGCTATTGCTGCAAGAGTGGCTGCTTGCATTGTCCATACGGATTTAAAAAAGATTAAGCAGGTTTAAAGAAATAGAACCATTCATCGGTTCCGACCTTTTCGCTTAGCTGCGTTACGCCAGGCCAATTAGGAGCAGTTACCCCTTCTTTTAATTCCATTTCAGCCACTCCCAAACGTACTTGGTCCCATAGGCCCGCGTCTAAAAAGGCATTATGGATGGAAGTTCCGCCTTCTACCAGTACTGAACAGATTCCCAATTCATGAAGTTTCTTGAGCGATGATGAGATAAAGTCCTCTTCCGCTATCTGGAAATACTGGATTTTTCCTTCCGTCCCTGCCTTCGAGGCATTGAACACCCAAAGTGCTTCCTCATCCGTGAAGAGTTTTAGAGAAGTCGGCACACGCAAATTTCTATCGAGCAGAATCCGAATTGGGTTTTTCCCGGGATACTTTCGGGTAGTAAGCGATGGGTTATCGTTGATGGCCGTTTCCGGACCAATTAAAATCGCTTGTTCTTCCGCACGCCAGCGATGCACCAGTTTGCTGCTTAGTTGATTGCTGATTGGCACCTGAACTCCCTTTCGTCCGATGATTCCATCCGATGACTGCATCCATTTAAGGATGATATAGGGGCGTTTCTTAAGATGATAGGTAAGAAATCGTTTATTGAGTGCCCGGGCTTCTTCCTCAAGCAATCCAACTTCGACCTCAATACCGGCCGTTTGCATGCGTTTGATTCCTTCCCCATCAACTTTAGGGAAAGGGTCTTTCATGGCAATCACTGCCCGTTTTACTTGTTTTTGTATGATGAGATCACAACAAGGCGGTGTTTTTCCAAAATGGGCACAAGGCTCGAGGCTCACATAAACCGTAGCTTGAGAAATATCCAAAGCCGGATCAAGCTGCGCAAAAGCATTTACCTCAGCGTGGGCTTCGCCATATTTTTCATGATAACCCTCGCCGATAATTGCATCATTGAGCACGATGACACAACCGACCATAGGATTGCTTTGGGTATTCCCCAATCCCCTGGCTGCCAGCTCCAAACAACGACGCATGTAGACTTCATCCGAATGCACGGGTCAAAAATAGTTTTTTTTGGGTTGAGGGGCTGAGGGTTTAGAGTTGAGAGTTGAAAGGTTAAAACTGATAGGATAGGTTTCTACTAATGAGTTTTAAAATATGCAATGATTCAGTACTTCGGAAAATAGTCAAAGTGGAGTGAATCTATGGGCTTGGGGAACCCCCACTCGTCATCTCCTCAACCCTCGACTCTAAACCCTCAACTCTATACCCTCAACCCTACGCAACACTTGTCCATTACCTTCGAAATTTTATCTTTGGGACATGAATCAGCTCTATTCTGAGATTCATCGCTTTAAGGCGCTTTTGGGCAACTTGTATGATGCTGGAGAAGCTGCGAGTATCACCAACTTGGTATTTGAAGAGCTCTTCGATTTATCCATACACCAACTGCGCATTTCGGGAGAAAGAAAAATCTCAGAGGAGGAGCATGCCCAGTTAGATGAAATCCTTCATCGACTGCTTAAAGGAGAACCCATTCAATATATACTTGGCTTTGCCTGGTTTATGGGAGCCCGCTACAGAGTAAATTCCTCGACGCTTATTCCACGTCCGGAAACGGAAGAATTGGTGGCCTGGCTGGTCAATCATCCCATAAAACAAGGTGCACGTATTTTAGATTTAGGAACCGGCTCTGGATGTATCGCCATCGAATTGCAAAAAAAACATCCATATGCCGAGGTTTTTGCCATCGATAAAAGTGAAATGGCCATCAATACCGCGAGAATGAATGCCATCGATATTCTCGGAGAATCGAAAAAGGACCACTTCTTTGTGCAAGATATGTTGGACCAAAATTGGTGGAATTCGCTCGAGAAATTTGACATCATCGTGAGCAATCCTCCTTATGTGCTGGAGGAGGAAAAGCAGGAAATGGAAGCCCATGTATTGGAGCACGAACCTGCCGAAGCCCTTTTCGTTCCGAACGACGACCCTTTTCAGTTTTACCGTCCGATTGCAGAAAACGCAAAAAACAGCTTAAACGAAAGTGGCAGCCTCTATTTTGAGATCAATGCCAAACTGGGAAATGAGATGCGCGACATGCTCGAGCTATTGGGATATCATGTCGAAATGCGTCAGGATATGCAGGGATTGAACCGCATGATTCGCGCGGAACTTCGCCGTTAATTGCCCAATTTTTCTTTGCTTTGCAGGTATGGAGTTACGCGATAAAAAAGTCATCATAACAGGTATCAGCAAAGGAATTGGTAAAGCATTGGCATTGGCACTTTTAGAAAAAGGAGCTCACGTTACCGGACTCGGACAAACCCCTCCCGACTACCAACATGCAAACCTGCACTTCATCCAAACCGATGAGCGCGACTTTGCCCAGGTTGAAAAAAGTTTCCAAGAAGCTCTGGGCAGATGGAACAATGAACTCCACGTATTGATCAATAATGCCGGATTGGGTTATTTCGGGAAACTTGAAGATCTTTCCTTAGAGCAATACCATGAAATGATGCAGGTGAATGTGAACGGCGTATTCTATGCCTGTAAACTCGCATTGCCGGTGATGAAGGCGGCCAAATACGGACATATCATTACCATCTCCTCCATCGCCGGACTTGAAGCCTACCCCGAAGTGGGGGGTTATTGCGCCACGAAATTCGCCGTGAAAGGCATGATGGAAAGCCTCTATAAAGAAGTGCGTTACGATAAAATCAAAGTAACCTGCCTCTACCCAGGCTCAGTAAAAACCGACTTCTTCCGCAATAGTCCGGGCATCAAAGCCCACGACTTCATGCTTATGCCCGAAGATGTGGCAACCGCCATGGTGCAGGTTTTAGAGACTCCCGATAATTACCATGTGGTGAATTATGAGGTAAGGCCGTTGAGACCGAAGGGAGAGTGAAAAAAAAGGGGTTAGGGGTTACAGGTTAGAGCAAAATTCAACGTGTCACTGGTAGCTTGTCGAGAACAAGTCAGGCTAGTCGCACACTCCAGGGCTTCTCGACAGGCTCGAAGTGGCTTGTGATGCAGAAATTAAATCACGAAATGGTAGGTACGCGATTTATCGCGTACTTCGGTAATCCAGTTATATCCCCCTACTCAATCACCAAATCGAGGTCGACATCCTCGCGGTTGCCTTTTTCATCCTTCACAATTAACTCAAGAGTGAACTCGCCCGTTCCCCATTGGGTTTCGATGGCGAGCAGCTTATTCAAACTGTAGTTGCTGCCACTGATTTCTTCATCAAAATCATACACGATTTCCTGATTTGAATTACGGATGATTTTTAATTCATAAGCCTCCAATCCCATATTATCGCTTAGTGCCCCCATTAGCGTTAGGGTAGCGCCGCTTTTCACGGTGATTAGTCCGTTTTGGGCTGCCGGAGTGGTGGTGAGATTGGCGATTTCAGGAGATATCGTGTCGAATGCATTTTTTAAATAAAGACCACGCACCACAAATTCCGCTTCATTTCCGGAAGCATCGAGGGCTTGCATTTGAAAATGGTATTGACCTGAGGCAATGTCTTCTGGAACTGCCAATGGAAAATCGATTGCTGTTTCTTTACCGGAAAGTGTCATAATCGTATCCCACACAAAGGCAGGGGCTCCGGCTTTTTTTCCGTGTGAATGTCCGTCGAAATCATCATGGATCTCGATTTTTACCTGGCTCAAAGCCTCGTTATCGGTGATAATACCACGAATGAGTAAGGATTCACCTCCGCGAATGGTATCATCGCCTGGTGATTGTAAACTGATGAGTGGACGTTCCAAATCTTTTTGATCGTCGCCTTTTTTACATGACCCAACTAGTAATAACAGGCCAAATGCGATAAGTCCGCTTGAAACTACTGCTTTTCTCATGCTTCAAAAATAAATCATTAATGCAACAATGTTGCACTGAAGATTATTTTTATTTTCCATACTAGGGGTTCATATTTGCAGCTTAAAATGATTCTAAATAAGATGAAGCAGTTTTTGGCAGTATGCGCCCTTAGTGCCGTTCTATTTTCCTGCGGGAACGGTGAAACAAAACCAGCAGAACAAGAAACTCAAGATAGCAGCGCCGTAGTAACGGATACGCTTATCTATCCAGGTGAAACCCATTTCGCTTCTTTGCGTCAGTTGACCTTTGGAGGTGACAATGCAGAAGCTTATTTCAGCTACGACGGTAAAAAACTCACCTTCCAAAGCAATAACAAAGCTTGGGGATTGCAGTGCGATCAAATCTTTACCTTCAATATTGAAGGTGCTGACCTTGGAAATACAATTCCACAAATGGTAAGTACTGGAAAAGGAAGAACAACCTGCTCTTATTTCATGCCAGGTGATACTACCATCCTTTATGCTTCTACCCACTTAGGCGGCGATGCTTGTCCTCCAGACCCAGAACGCAAACCGGGATCTCCTTACCTCTGGGGAATCTACCCGAGCTACGACATCTTCGTTGCAGACTTGAAAGGCAATAATTTAAAACAACTTACCAATGGACCAGGGTATGATGCGGAAGCAACCATCTCACCTGCCGGAGATAAAATTGTCTTTACTTCTACCCGCAGCGGCGACCTCGAATTGTATACCATGGATATTGATGGAAGCAATGTGAAACAAATCACCAATGAGTTGGGCTATGATGGTGGCGCTTTCTTCTCTCCTGACGGTAAAAAATTGGTATTCCGTTCTTCTCGTCCGAAAACGCCAGAAGAGCAAAAAGCGTATAAAGACCTCCTTGCACAAGGTTTGGTAGCTCCAACCAATATGGAAATCTATACCTGCAATGTGGATGGATCTGATTTGAAACAAGTAACCCAACTCGGACAAGCCAACTGGGCGCCTTACTTTACTCCTGATGGTTCACAAATCATTTTTAGCTCAAACCACGAAAGCGAAAGAGGATTCCCATTCCACCTTTACCTCATCAATGTGGATGGAACTGGCCTCGAGCGTGTAACCCACGATAATGGCTTTGACGCCTTCCCAATGTTCTCGCCTGATGGAAAATATTTGGTATTCTCTTCTAACCGTAATAATGGCGGAACAAGAGACACCAACCTATTCCTTGCAGAGTGGAAGTAAGTCTTGAGAGGTGAGAGGTGAGACGTGAGACGTAAGACGTGAGACGTAAGACGTAAGACGTGAGACGTAAGACGTGAGACGTGAGACGTGAGACGTAAGACCTAAAAAAGGGGATTCAAATTGAATCCCCTTTTTTATTTAGCGAACAAGAACAAAGGCTGCCCAATA
>JALRIQ010000277.1 GCA_023277325.1 Bacteroidia bacterium
AATCCGCTGCTGCTCTTATACTAAACGTAAAGTCCCGATGATCATTAGTAAATCGAATAAGAATTGCTTAAAAGATGTTCGGCATCTTTATCGGAGCTGGACGATACAGCGTGTGATGCGCTCCTCGCTGATGTCGCCGCCTTTACTGGTTTAATCTGTTTCTAAGACATTAAACTCTTCCATTTTATGGGAGAAGGCTTGGAAGCAATGATGGCTAATGTAGAAGATCTTCCGGATCTCATTATGGTGGATTTGAACATGCCGGTGATGGATGATTGGCAATTTCTCGATGTCTTTTCTAGGTTAACCTCTGAGGATAAGTCGCTGGTAATTATTGTAAGCCCGTCAATTGATCCTTCCGACTTACGTAAAGCAAAAAACTATTTTTTTGTAAAAGAGTTTGTGGTTAAGCCACTTACGGCTCCAAAACTAAAAGAACTTGTAGGGGTTTACCAAAAAGGACAGTTGTCAGTTTTGTGATTTTCAGTAAAAAAATTGCGTATTCAGGCGTAATTCCCCTTGAACCTTTCAAAAAATTAGCGGTAATTGCAAGTAGAGCCGTTATTCTCTATACCGAACGAACTAATGAACAAGTCTTTACTTGCCCTTATACTCCTGCTCGCTGTTTTTACTTTTTCGTGCAAATCGAAAAAAACCGCGACAATAGAAAAAGAACCTCAATTTACAGTAACAGCTTCTGCACAACGGTATCATGCAGCTTTGGGCTCGGGAAATGGTGTCATTTTTCTTGTCTATCTACATGCAGATATTCCGGTGCAACGCGACCTATTGAAAGCAGATTCGATCATCGTAAACAAACGTAATATAGAACCGAATCTTCGGGCCGATTCAACCCTTATTGTGGAAGGAAATTATTTTGTGCCCAGACCACCAAAGGGCGATGGGCAAGAATTACCGACCATCGAATCAGCCGACCCGGTATTGTTCCTAGGACAATACCTTCCAGCTACACTTTACCTGACCTACCGAAACAAGCCCTATGCCTTGGAAATTGAAGAATTTGAAAGCATAAGTGAATAATATATGAAAAAAGTTTACCTCTCACTTTTAGTACTAACTCTTTCGGCTGCTGCATACTGGGGAGCTTCCTCCACTGCAGTAGACGATAAAGAAGCGCGTCAACAAGCTTACCGCGAACTGATTAATAATCATCCCTTTTCGCAGCGTCCGCGCTTCCAGGAAGGAGAAATTCCTGCAGAAGGCAAGCCAGCAGCGCCGGATCGGGCTTGGGAACAGGATTATTTGCGTACCATGGACCCGTCGCTTGGCCGACCAACTCCGGAAGTTCTGATTGGGATTATGCAAACTGTTGGTGGAGGGGAAGGTTATGGATTGGCCCCCGGTGCAGCGCAAGCTCCTTGGGTAGAGCGTGGGCCGAATAATGTCGGAGGAAGAACCCGCGCATTGGCCTGGGATCCAAATAGCCAAACCGGAGTAAAAGTATGGGCTGGTGGCGTGAATGGCGGACTGTGGTACAATACCGATATCACATCGGCCAATTCGAGTTGGAATAAGGTTGATGATTTTTGGAGCAATATTGCAGTAACCTGTATTGCTTTTGATCCTATCG
>JALRIQ010000278.1 GCA_023277325.1 Bacteroidia bacterium
CCCATCTCATGTCTCCCGTCTCATGTCTCCCGTCTCATGTCTCCCGTCTCATGTCTCCCATCTTTCTATCAACTAAAATATAAAACCATTTTAAATATCTTTGCGGCCGCATGCCGGCAAACACTTTTGGGGAATTATTTCGTGTTAGCACTTTTGGAGAAAGTCATGGCGACGCTGTAGGAGCAGTCATCGACGGAATTCCAGCAGGTATTGAACTTGATTTTGGTGCTATTCAAAACCAAATGGATCGCCGAAAACCAGGGCAATCAGCATTAAGCACAAGCCGCAATGAATCGGATATTCCGACTTTTCTTTCTGGATTATTTGAAGGCAAGACAACCGGTGCGCCTCTGGCTTTTATTATTCCCAACAAAGATTCCCGAAGCAATGACTATGATGCCCTAAAGGAGGTCTATCGTCCGGGTCATGCCGACTATACCTTCGAACAAAAATTTGGCATTCGCGACCACCGTGGTGGCGGAAGAAGTTCGGCAAGAACTATGGCTCCCTGGGTATGCGCGGGGGCAATAGCACAGCAGATTTTATCAGCGAAAGGAATTCAGATCAATGCCTATGTATCCGCTGTAGGAGAAATTGAAAGTTCGGTTCCGGAAAATCTTGATACCAATTTCATTGATGCCAATGCTGTTCGTTGTCCGGATACTGTGGCAGCCGAAAAGATGGAAAAAGCCATACTTCAGGCGAAAGAAGCAGGGGATAGTTTGGGCGGTGTAATATCATGCTTTCTCAAAGGAGTTCCTGCTGGTTGGGGTGAGCCTCAGTTTAAAAAATTGCCCGCTGAATTGGCCCATGCCATGTTCTCCATCAATGCCGTAAAAGGCTTTGAGATTGGGGAAGGGTTTGCGCTCAGCAGGATGAAAGGCAGCGAAGCGAATGATGCTTTTGAGTCGGCAGACGGTAAAATTCAGACAAGAACAAACCGGACTGGTGGTGTGTTAGGAGGCATAAGTTCGGGTATGCCGATTCATTTTAAGGTAGGCTTTAAACCTGTTTCGACAATTCGCATCAATCAGGATAGCGTAAACCGGGAGGGAGAAGCAATTGGATTCTCGGCAGAAGGAAGACATGATCCTTGCGTGGTTCCAAGGGCGGTGCCCATCGTAGAGGCTATGGCTGCTTTAGTTTTAGTTGATTTAATGATGATGCATCAAGCGCGATTATGACAAAAAAGATACCCTTGCATGTAAAAATATTACTCGGTATGATTCTCGGCTTGTCGTGGGGAATCGCGGCAGTCAATCTGGGTTCTGCCTGGGTCGGCTTCAGCAAGGATTATATCCATCCATTTGGTACCATCTTCATGAACCTATTGAAGCTGATTGCCATACCCATGATTCTCACCTCTTTGGTTACGGGAATTGCGAGTTTGAATGATATTGGGAAGTTGGGACGTATCGGCGGAAAGACGATAGGAATATTCATTGGTACTACAGTAATTGCCATTACTATCGGACTTGTTCTCGTAAATATCGTACAGCCTGGAAAACAAATTTCTGAAGAAACCCGTGATATGCTGATGCAAGGGAACCAGGAGCAGATGATGGCAAAGACCTTAGCAGCAGAAAGCGTGAAGAACCGCCCAGCGCTTCAACCCCTTGTTGATCTTTTCCCGAGTAATGTAATTAATGCGGCGGGCGATAATGGTAATATGCTTCAAATCGTCATCTTCGCCGTATTCCTCGGTATTGCAATTACTCTCATCCCAAATGAAAAAGCCGAGCCACTTGTCAAGTTGATGGACAGTGCCAATGAGGTGGTGATGAAGGTTGTCGACCTCATTATGATCATAGCACCTTTGGGTGTCTTTGCCTTATTGAGCGCCGTAATTGTGGATTTGGCCAAAGATGATCCCTCACAGATTTTGGGTCTGCTTTCCGCACTTGGTGTTTATTCGCTAACGGTTTTGGCGGCCTTATTCCTGCATTTGAGCCTAACTTACCTGGGACTGGTTCGCTTCGTCGCGCGGATGAATATTTGGGATTTTTTAAAAAAAATGCGCCCAGTTCAACTTTTAGCATTTTCTACAAGCTCGTCGAATGCCACACTGCCAGTGAATATGGAAAACTGCGAAGATGAATTAGGGGTGGATGAAGAAATTACTGGATTTGTTTTACCACTTGGTGCAACAATCAACATGGATGGTACGTCATGTTACCAAGCCATCGCTGCTGTTTTTATTGCACAGGTCTTTAATATGGATTTGACGCTCTTAGAACAGCTTACTATCATTTTTACTGCCTTGTTAAGTTCTGTGGGCTCCGCTGGAGTACCTGGAGCTGGTGTGGTAATGCTGGTAATTGTATTGAACAGCGTGAACGTGCCGGTGGAAGGTATCGCTCTCATTTTGGGAGTCGATCGTATCCTCGACATGTGCCGCACGGCCGTCAATGTGACAGGTGATGCAGCAGTTTGCTGCTCTGTTGCAAGAATGGAAGGAAAATTGAAGTCAGATATAGTATAGAAATAAAACATACGCTTCGGCGTAGCTCTCAACAAAATGAAGAAAATACTCCTCAATGCCGCGTTTATCGCTGCAATTTTTAGTTTGAATTTTGGTCAGGAGTCTCAAGCACAGTGCCTGAACGACGATCATTATTTCGAAAATTTACAACAAGAAGATCCTGCTGCATTCCTTCGTGCTAAGGAAGCCATCCGTATGGCGAACACAGCGAGTTCGACCCCAGTACTTAATAAAAAGAAGCAAGTCTATACGATTCCAGTGGTGTTTCATATCATCCATGAATACGGTGAGGAAAATATCAGCAAAGAGCAAATTGAAGATCAAATGCGCATCCTCAACGAGGATTTCCGTCGTTTGAATGCCGACGCATCGAATACCCGCAGCGTTTTTCAATCTGTAGCTGCAGATTGCGAAATTGAATTTAAACTGGCGCGCAAAGATCCTCAAGGAAAATGCACGGATGGAATTGTTCGCGTGTATTCGTCATTGACCAATAATGCAAGGGACAATGTAAAGGCAGTGTCTTACTGGCCAAGTGATCGTTACCTGAA
>JALRIQ010000279.1 GCA_023277325.1 Bacteroidia bacterium
CATCCCTTAAATTATCTGTTTTTGCCTCATCGCTGTCGATAGCTAATACCTCCGCGCCCCGGTTGGAGAGGGTACGGGCGATTTTGGTTCCAAATCGGCCAAGACCGATAACGGCAAATCTAAAGTTCATTCTTCAGTATGGTTTTTATATGATCTGTAATTACTCCAAGCGAAGTAAGGTAATGTTCGTTATTATTAATAATGATATCAGAAGCATTTTTGTACGGCTCGAGGAATTTACGGTAGGAGGGTTTTACGTGATTTTCCCATTGATAAAGCACTTGTTCCCGACTTACACCGCGCTCTGCAATATCCCGATCAATACGTCTTCTGAGTTTTATCGACTCGTCTGCATCGATGAATATTTTTAAATGCAACTCGTCGGCTATATCGTTGAAATGCATCAAAAACAACCCCTCAACAATGATAACAGGTGCAGGCTGAATGCGGATTTTTCTCTTTTGCTCCACCTCTTTTTGGAAAACATATTCCTCGATCTCAATCGGAATTCCTTGTTTCAGTTTTTGGATATCCGAGAGGAAAGCATTCATATCAATGCATTGGGGTAAGTCGTAGTTCACATGACCGTTTTCATCCCGGGTATGGTAATCGGCCGGGTGGTAATAATTATCCTGTGAAATCAGGCCAACCTCTTCTTCCAAGAAGTGCTCACGCAACGCATGAATAAAGCTGGTTTTTCCCGAAGCACTTCCTCCGCTTATTCCTACTAAATAACTCCCTGACATGGCAGGCAAAGTTCGTTTCTAAGCAACTTTTAAACAAGGCGGATTTTTTTATCGAAATCAGCCAGGGTTTCTCCACTAAAATTTGGAAAATCACGTCTTTAGCTTATTTTTACATATTAATAGTGTTCACTTTTAAATCTCACGCTTGAAAAGACTTCTACCCATAGTATTTGTCTTCTGTACCATTTTTCCTGCCATTGCTCAGAAAAGAGCGATGAATTGGTATTTTGGGAAAAATGCGGGGTTGAGCTTCTCAGTTAACGGAACGGCTACGGCGCTGAGTAATGGAGTGCAAGATGCTTTCGAAGCATGTGCTACGATTTCCGATATCAATGGAAATCTGCTTTTTTATACGGATGGCAATAACGTTTATACCAGCTCTCACAATTTGATGAGCAATGGCTCGAATATTTTGGGAAATAAAAGTGCCACACAGGGGGCATTGATTATTCCACAGCCTGGGGCAAAAAACATCTATTACCTTTTCACCTTAAACGATACTACCAATAACCAGTTTAATATCAATTATTCAATCATCGATATGAGTTTGAATAATGAGGCAGGTGCGGTTACGTCTACTAAGAACGTCTTGTTATACTCTGGGGTTTCTGAGCGAATAGCTGCTACCTATAACCAAAATGGTTCCGGAGTATGGATCATGGTTCGTGATGGAGATGCCGCTGAATTTCATGCCTTTTTGCTTAATTCAACGGGAATTTCAAGCTCTCCAGTAACTACGTCAGTAGGGACAAGTACCAGCTCCTCTTTCGGTGTTCAGGCTGGGCAGATGAAATTTTCTCCTGATGGCGCTTACCTGGCGTGGTCATGCCGCACCGAGCGTTTTGTTGAATTATTAAAATTCAATAAGGTGGATGGTACCTTAGATTCATGGTCAAGAAAAATCAATTTCAGCGGAACCAGCTATCCTTATGGGGTGGAGTTTTCTTCTGATATTTCTTATTTTTATGTGAGCTGCGCGCAAAATGGAATTTTCCAATACGATATGGAATATATCGTTAATGAGAGTTTGTTTCAAGGCAGCGAGGAGGCGATAACATCCTCTTCCAATTATTTTGCCTATGCTTTGCAATTGGCACCGAATGGAAAGATTTATTGTGCAGCCTTCTGGGCAGGAGTGCATGTGATCAACGCACCGAATAAGTCACATGATCAGGTCGATTTTCAAACCAATGCGCATACCTATCCTTTTGGAAAGAATTGCAGAGACGGATTGCCAAGTTTCCTATCCAATTATTTTGTCGATAAGAAAATTGTAAGCTCAGACACTTGTTTCGGAGATTCAACCAGTTTTGCCTACCTACTCGAGTTGGGTGATTCTGTGCTTTGGGACTTCGGCGATATAGGCTCTACGAATAATACTTCCACCTTAGCTGCACCAAAGCATGTTTATACCAAATCTGGGAAATTCGATGTGAAGTTGATTCTATTTAACGGAGACGGTGCCGATACAGTGAAAACTAGTGTGAAGATCAATGCGCTGCCTGTTTTCGATTTAGGAAATGATACTACGGTTTGTTTTGGTGCACAATATTTATTGAACCCAGGATTGAGCAATGCTAATTATCTCTGGCAAGATGGAAATACAACGCCAGTCT
>JALRIQ010000280.1 GCA_023277325.1 Bacteroidia bacterium
CATGTCTCACATCAAAAGTCTCATGTCTCATGTCTCATGTCTCACCTCTCACCTCTCACCTCTCACCTCTCTGAGTCTACCTCACCTTACGGATTCGCCAGAGCAATACGCCGGCAATCATGAAGAAAACCATTAGGGCTAATACCGATTGACGCATGCTGTAGAAATGATCTATAAGGCCATAGCTCAAGGTGCCCAGTACAATGGCGATTTTTTCTGTGGCGTCGTAAAAGCTGTAGTAAGAAGCGGTATCTTTTTCACGGTTGAGAAGACGCGTAAAGGTTGCGCGACTCAAGGATTGTACGCCACCCATAACTAGTCCAACAATACTAGCGATGATATAGAACTGATAATGTTCGGTTGTGCAGTAAGCAGCAATACAAATGCTTATCCATACAATGGTCGACAGGCCCAGCATTGGAATATTCCCTTTTTTGTTGGCACCCCAGGCAAAGAAAAAAGATCCTGGTATGGCAATAAGTTGAATGAGCAGAACGGTAACAATCAGCTTAGCTGTTGGCATATTCAGTTCTTTTTTACCGAATAATGCGGCTACAAACATGACCGTTTGCAAGCCCGTACTCAGGAAGAAAAAGGCAAAAAGGAATCCCCTTAATTTGGGCTGTACTTTTAAATCATGGAATACCCGTTTTAGTTCTCGTAATCCATTAAATACAATTTGAGAGGTGACTTTTCTGCCGTGAGAAGTAGAAGGGAGGTTGAAAAAGGTAATTTGGGCAATACCAGCCCACCAAACTCCGACCGTTACAAAAGCGATGCGAGCAGCCGTCCCTCCATCCGGAATTCCAAACCAGTCGGGCTTCTGAATCATCATTAAATTGACGAGCAATAACAGAACAGAACCACCATAGCCCAATGCGAAACCTTTGGCACTCAGCTTTTCATAATGGTCTTCAGTGCATATCTCGGGGAGATAGGAGTTATAAAAAACAAAACTACCTGAGAAACCGATGGTGGCTAATATGAAACACATAATTGGCCAGGTTACATCGGGTGCAAAGTTGGGGTCCATCAACAGCTCATAGCGGTAATAGGTCTCATCGAAGAAATAAAGTCCGATACAGCTCAAGGCGCCGAGGTAAACAAAAAACTTCATGAAGCCCTTTTTATTCCCGGTATAGTCGGCAATACCTGAAAGTATTGGCCCCATGATGGCGATGGCTAAAAACGCGATGGATAACCCATATTCATAGATTACAGAATTCTTCAGTTGAAATCCGAAGAAGCTTACCAGGTCGCGGGTAACTTCATCATTGAAGGTATTGCGAATACTGGTAAGGTTATCATAAAATGGAGGAAAAATAGCCGTGGCTATACAAAGCGAGTACACCGAATTGGCCATATCATAGATGGCCCATGAATTCATGATTCGCTTATTGTTCTTAACTATCTCTGCCATATGCAGCTGCCAAGATATTTAAATATACTGGGATATTTGTTTAGAATAAGGGCGAGGCTAAGATTAAGATTAAGAATGTGGATGGATAGCTGATAAATTTATTCCGAGCTAAATTTCAATACTCCTACTCATCAGCCTACTTCGTTACTTCAACGCCCTTCCAAAAGGCAATGCGCCCTTTGATGCTTTCAGCAAGTTTGGAAGTTTCAGGGTAGTACCAGGCGGCATCAGGATTTGACTTCCCATTTACCTCGAGGGTGTAATAAGAGGCAGTTCCTTTCCAAGGACAAACCGTATGGGTATCGCTGTCTTTGAAATAGTCTTTCTTAATCGAGTCGGCAGGAAAATAATGGTTCCCTTCAATCACTATCGTTTTATCGCTTTCGGCAATCACTTCATCATTCCAAATTGCTTTCATATCGACTGGTCGTTTTTTGTTAGTATACCTGACACTAGGCTACCTTCAGTTTGTTCTTTTCCTTCTTGAGGTAATTATTGACATAATGCGCATCGATACTGATGGTTTCTTTGGTTCCTTCTGGAGCATCGTACATCAAATCGAGCATTACTGCCTCACAAATACCACGCAATCCACGGGCGCCAAGTTTGCTTTCAAAGGCGTGTTCCACAATTGCATCGATGGCGTCATCGGTGAAATGGAGAGTATGTCCTTCGAGTTCGAAAAGGCGGTGATACTGCCGAATCAAGGCGTTTTTTGGCTCAGTGAGGATGCGGCGCAAAGAATCTTTGCTCAAGGGATTGAGGTGAGTAAGAACTGGCAAACGCCCGATAATCTCAGGAATCAGTCCATAGCTTCTCAAATCTGAAGCACTCACATATTGGTAAAGGTTATCTGGATCGTAGCTTTCTCCTGCCTCTGATTTAAATCCAATCGCCTGGGAAGCAATGCGCCTTTCAATCATTTTATCGATACCTTCAAATGCACCGCCAACAATGAAAAGGATATTGGACGTATTCACCTGAATGTATTTTTGATCTGGGTGTTTTCTTCCTCCTTGTGGTGGAACATTTGAAACTGTTCCTTCCAAAATTTTCAGCAGCCCTTGTTGTACCCCTTCGCCACTTACGTCGCGCGTGATAGATGGATTATCGCTTTTGCGCGAAATCTTATCAATCTCATCGATATAGATGATGCCTCTTTCAGCAGCTTCTACGTCGAAGTCGGCAGCTTGTAAAAGGCGTGAAATGGTACTTTCAACATCTTCTCCCACATATCCTGCTTCGGTAAATACCGTCGCGTCAGCAATACAAAATGGTACATCAAGCACTTTAGCCAAGGTTTTGGCCATGAGTGTTTTTCCTGTGCCTGTTTCACCAATCATCAGAATATTTGATTTCTCCAGCTCGACATCGTCACCCTTTGTTTTCTTTTGATTGATGCGCTTATAGTGGTTGTAAACGGCAACCGACAAAACCTTTTTGGCTTCATCCTGACCGATTACGTAATCATCCATGAATTTTTTAATCTCTGAAGGCTTTGGGAGTTTGAAGTTTGACTTCGCTTTTTCTTTTCCCTTTTTTTCGGTGCCTGGTCCGAGTTCTATTTCGATGATTTTATTGGCTTCATCGATACAGAAATTGCAAATATGTCCCTCACTACCGCTGATTAACATCAGAGTTTGTGATTTAGGTCTGCCACAGAATGAGCAGTGTTGTTCTTTACCTTTTACCATGCTAGGTTGCTAGTGGTTGCTAGAGTGCAAAGATAAGACCAATGGCCGAATAAGTGCCATTTTGAACTCCCTGCAAACAAAAAAAGGACCACCGAAGCAATCCTTTTTCTAAAATTTGGTCGGCTTAGCAGATTATTTACCCGCGCCACTTTTAACAAGAACCTCGTCGATCATGCCATATTTTTTGGCTTCTTCGGCGATCATCCAGTAGTCGCGGTCAGCGTCTTTTTCAATTTTCTTGATATCGTTTTTCGAGTGGCTTGCGATGATTTCATACAACTCACCTTTCAATTTCTTGATTTCGCGCGCTGTAATTTCGATGTCCGACTCTTGTCCTTGTGCGCCACCCATTGGTTGGTGAATCATCACACGGCTGTGCTTCAATCCAGTACGTTTTCCATCAGCGCCAGCACAAAGCAATACAGCTCCCATTGAAGCGGCCATACCTGTACAGATAGTGGCTACGTCAGGACCGATATACTGCATGGTATCATAAATACCAAGACCCGCGTAAACGGAACCTCCTGGGCTATTGATGTACATTTGAATATCGCGGCGTTGGTCCATCGACTCAAGGAAGAGGAGCTGTGCCTGAATGATATTGGCGATATAATCGTCGATAGCCGTTCCAAGGAAAATGATACGATCAGCCATAAGGCGAGAGAACACATCAATTTCACGGAAGTTTACCGGACGTTCTTCAATAACCGTACGGGTCATTCCTTCGAATGAAGAGATAAATTTATCCGTAGTGGTGCTGCTGATTCCAGCATGCTTAACAGCGTATTTTCTAAATTCTTTACCGTAATCCATAATTAATTGCTTGAACAATAATAAAAAGAAAGTTTAGAAACCACGACGCCAATTTGATGCCAGCCTCTTTCTGTGACCAATTGGCATAAAAAAATCCCGACCGAGGCCGGGATTTAATAGGTTAATGAGAAAGGGCAAATTAGTGATTATGCTCTTCGTTGTGTTTTTTGATGATCTCGTAGAACTCTTCTACACCAACCTCTTTTTCAACGGCTTTCACTTTGGTTTTTGCAACCTCCATGAATTTACGCTGAGCTACCATGTCGGTAACACGGTTCATGTATCCAGTTTCTTTTTTGTTGTTTTCAGAAATCTGACGCACCAATGCTTCGTCGGCATTTGGCATGCCATACTGGCGGAGCATTTGAGCGCTATAAGCCATGCTCATATTTTCTACGTCTTCTGAAGTGATTTTGATATCATTATCGGCAAGTACCTTGTTACGAAGGAGCACATAACGCAATTGGCGTGCTTCTTCCTGGTATTTTTGCTCGATGTTTTCAGGAGTGAAATCTTCTTTGTTGTTTTCAACCAACCAACGCTTCAAGAATTTCTCAGGAAGATCGAAGTTATGCTTGTCGTAAATCAAGTGATCCACAGCATGCTCGAACATGTTCTCTGCTTCTTGTGCGTAGTATCTTTCAAGATCTTCTTTCAAAAGGCTACGGAAAGTTTCCAAGTCTTTTGCGCGTCCCTCTCCGAATACTGTAGTAAACAATTCTTCATTCAGCTCAGCTGGGATGAAGCGTTTGATTTCGGTAACGGTGAAAGAGAATTTTTTATTCAAATCATCAACGCCTTCTTTCTGAATGCCCAAAGCATTTGAAATCACGGTAACGTTATTGTCGAATAATTTGAAGATATCACCATCAAATTGGTCGCCCACTTTGATGCCCATCAATTTCTTTTGAAGGGTTTTATCTTTTACCAATTCTGGTGTGGTAGAGATATTTTTATCGGTAACACCACCATCCAAAGGTTTTCCATCTTCACCAAGCTCAGTTGCATTCAGGTAAACGATGTCTTTTTCTTCAGCTGCTTCTGCCTCTTCTTGTTTTGCATAGCGGCGTTGGATGTTTTCTACTTCTTTGTCGAGCTCTGTATCGCTCACATTGATTTTGTAGCGGGTAACTTTGTCTTTATCAGAAAGAGCAAGGTCTGCCTTTGGAGCAATGCCAATTTCAAATAGGAAAGCAAAGTCTTCTTCTACTTCGAAGTTTACCTTTTGCTCGTCGCTATCCAACATCATTGGTTGAGCGAGGTATTCGATTTTGTTTTCGTCGAGGTATCCAAACAAAGCCTCAGAAGCCAATTTATTTACTTCATCGACATAGATGCCTTTCCCGTACATTTTTTTTACCATGCCCATCGGCGCATTTCCTGGACGGAAACCTGGTACGCTAACTTTCTTTTGGGTTTTTTTGAGTTCAGCTTCTACGCGTGGAGCGTAATCGTCTTTGCTGATGTTGATTGTAAGGACTGCGTGAAGCTCGTCCTGTTTTTGCAATGCTACTTCCACTTTGCTATTTGAGTTTAAAGAAAAAGGCAAACCATTCGACTTGCCTTTTTTAATCCAGTGCGGGTGAAGGGACTCGAACCCCCACACCTTGCGGCGCTAGATCCTAAGTCTAGTGCGTCTACCAATTTCGCCACACCCGCGGTCCTCCTAAAAGGAGCGCAAAGGTAAAAAGAATATTGAAATATCTAAACGATTTTATAAAATTACTATAGAATTTTTGGAACCTGCTCTCGAGTTCAATTCAGGATATGGGAAATACACCTGAATAAAGAAGAACTAAAATCAGCTTTGCAATTTAATTTCTTGCGGAAGACTATTGTCAATATCACGAAGAGCTATGATTTTTGTGCCATTCCAAGTAAATTAGAAGAAATCAAAATTTGATGAACGAGGCCGCCCAAGAATTAGAGAAAAAGGAAATACTTAAAAGGTATAGAAGCTTATTGAGGGCCTGTCGCCGTTCCCTGGAAAAGGGCGATAAGCAGCAAATCAGGAAAGCTTTCGACCTGGCCCTCGATGCGCATAAAGACATGCGTCGCAAATCGGGTGAGCCTTATATCTATCATCCTTTAGCGGTAGCACAGATTTGTGCTGAAGAAATTGGACTAGGAACAACTTCCATTGTTTGCGCTCTTCTTCATGATACAGTGGAGGATACAGATGTGACCCTCGAAGATATTCGCCATGGTTTTGGGGATAAGGTGGCTCAAATTATTGATGGACTCACCAAAATATCGGGTGTTTTTGACCAAAGCACGAATTCCATACAAGCGGAAAACTTCCGAAAGATGTTGCTTACCCTCTCTGAAGATGTCAGGGTAATCCTCATCAAACTTGCCGACCGCCTGCATAATATGCGTACGCTCGATAGTATGTCGCGGAAGAATCAGATGAAGATTTCTTCCGAGACCTTGTACCTCTACGCTCCATTGGCTCACCGACTTGGACTTTATAATATAAAAACTGAGCTCGAAGACCTTTCTATCAAATACACAGAACAGGAAAGGTATTTTGAGATTGCACAGAAATTACAAGACACCAAAGTTCAGCGTAATAAATATATCCGCAGCTTTATTGAGCCTATTGAGACGGAACTGAATGAGCAGGGATTTGGTTTTGAAGTAAAAGGCAGACCGAAATCGATTTTTTCCATCCTTAATAAAATGAAAAAGCAGGGAATCACCTTCGAGGAGGTATATGACCTGTTTGCCATTCGTATTATCATCGATGTGCCGATTGAAGAAGAAAAGGCAGCCTGCTGGAATATTTATTCCATCGTTACCGATTTTTATTATCCGAACCCCGACCGCTTGCGTGATTGGATATCATCTCCAAAATCTAACGGGTATGAATCACTTCATACCACAGTAATGGGGCCAAAAGGGAAATGGGTTGAAGTGCAGATTCGTTCAACACGAATGAATGAGATTGCTGAAAAAGGCTATGCCGCGCATTGGAAGTACAAAGATGCGACAGGGGGGAATAATGAAAGCGGACTAGAAAGTTGGTTGGCGCGGGTGCGGGAAATCTTAGAAAATCCGGATGCCAGTGCGGTCGATTTCCTCGACGATTTTAAGCTCAACCTTTTTAGTGAGGAAGTTTTTGTGTTTACCCCTAAAGGAGAGTTGCGGAAGATGCCTGCCAATGCTACGGCGCTGGACTTCGCCTTCGATATTCACTCGGACCTTGGCTCAAAATGTATTGGTGCGAAGGTGAATAATAAACTGGTTCCGCTGAGCTATAACCTTTCAAATGGGGATCAGGTGGAAATCATCACCTCCAAAAAGCAAAAGGTAAACGACGAATGGCTCAAGTTTGTAGTAACGGCTAAAGCCAAGTCGAAAATTAAGCAACTGCTTAAGGAAGTGAAAAGAGAGGCATCTCAAGTGGGTAAAGAATGGCTGGAACGTAAGTTTAAACAGGCAGGATTCCCATTTACCGCGGATAAGATTAACGCACTTACCAATTATTTCCGCTACCAAAGCTCGCTCGACCTGTTCTTCGCGATCAGCAATGAAAAATTCGATCGCTCAAAACTGGATCTGGAGTCGATTTTCCATCAGGCACCGCACCAAAAAGAAACGCAGAAGCACGTTTCAGGATCAGGGCCGCTGAAGAAAAAGCTCTACAGCGCCGAAACCATTCTTTTTGGTGAAAATATGGATGAGCTGGATTTCGGACTGGCACGTTGCTGTAACCCGATTCCTGGTGATGATATCATTGGGTTTATTACAGTAGGTGAGGGGATTAAAGTACACCGCACCAGCTGCAGTAATGCTATCAAACTTTCATCTAACTACGGTTACCGTATCATCAAAGCGACCTGGGCCAATACACCGGTTAAAAGTCAGAATGCATTCCTCGCAGGGATTAAGGTTACCGGTATCGATGATGTGGGAATCATCTCAAAAATCACCGATACCATCTCCAAGCAACTTCAGGTGAACATGAAATCGATTACCGTAGAGTCGCACGCAGGTACCTTCGAAGGGAAAATAACCCTATACATTTTTGATACTTCTCATTTGGACAACCTCATTCAGAAAATTAAACAGGCTGTTCCGCATACCCAGGTTGTTAGGGTGAATGTAATTGAATAGCTGAGTCCCGAAGGCTATCGGGAGAGGGTTGAAAGTTGAGGGTTGAGCGTTTGGCGTGATTAGAGCCGGAGTCTTGCCCTCGTGATGTCGTAAAGTCGTCTCGTCGAAATATCGCAAAGTCGTCCGGTCGTCGAAGACTGTTTTCTTCGTTTGATTGTATTTCATTAGCTTCGCACTTTAATTACTGGAATGCTCAACGCGCCCGCCAATAAGAATCAAATGATGGAACAGGTTCGGAAAATATTTACCGAATACCTGGAGACCAAAAAGCAACGTAAAACGCCAGAGCGCTATGCGATTTTGGATGAGATTTACGCACAAGAAGGACACTTCGACGTGGAAACGCTCTACCTTCAAATGAAGAATAGGAATTACCACGTTTCGCGCGCCACGGTCTATAATACCCTCGATTTACTTTTGGATTGCAGCCTGGTAACCAAACACCAGTTTGGTCAGAATATGGCGCTTTTTGAAAAGTCGTATGGATTCAAACAGCATGATCACCTCATTTGCAATGTGTGCGATAAGGTGATGGAGTTTTGCGATCCGCGCTTGCAGCAAATTCAAAATATGATGGGTGAATTGCTTCAGTTCAAGGTAACTTCACACTCTTTGAACCTTTATGGAAGTCCTATTTTGGATGAAAACAGCCGCTGTGCTTCATGTAAAAAAGAGGTGAAGCTTACAGTAATTGACGAGAAATAATATTTACAGTTTAAAGAATTTATAGAGATGGTTGACGTTTTGTTGGGTTTGCAATGGGGCGATGAGGGCAAAGGGAAAATTGCAGATTTTCTCACCCCTTCCTATGATGTAGTTGCACGTTTTCAAGGTGGACCTAATGCAGGTCACTCGTTGGAGATTAACGGAAAGAAACATGTATTGAACACGATTCCTTCAGGCATATTTCATGAAAATTGCATCAACTTAATAGGAAATGGGGTAGTAATTGACCCAATTCTTCTCCGCGCTGAGATTGAAAAAACCATTGCAGCAGGAGCCGATGTTCGTGCACGTTTACACATCTCAAAAAAGGCTCACCTCATTTTACCAAGTCACCGCCTGCTGGATGCAGCGAGTGAAAAGGCAAAAGGGGAGCAAAAGATCGGTTCCACACTGCGTGGAATCTCTCCAACTTATCAGGATAAAACAGGACGTTCAGGATTGCGCATCGGCGACGCCGACTCTCCTGAATTCAAGAACCTCTATGCGAGGGCTCTGGAAAAACATATTTCAGTATTCCGTTATTATGAATTCCCGTATGAAGAAGAATTGGCCAGACTTGAATCTGAGTGGTTTGAGGCAGTGGAATACCTCCGTGGCTTTTCTCAGGTGAATTCAGAATTTTTCTTGCACCGCCTTATCAGTGAAGGGAAAAAAGTACTTGCCGAAGGAGCTCAAGGTTCTCTATTGGATTTGGATTTTGGTTCTTATCCCTACGTTACTTCTTCAAGTACTATTTCGGGTGGCGCTTGCGTAGGACTTGGTTTAGCGCCAAAGCATATCAATAAAGTAACCGGTATTTTTAAGGCCTACTGTACCCGAGTGGGTAGCGGTCCTTTCCCTACAGAACTCGATGATGAGTTGGGTCAATACCTTCGTGATAAAGGAAATGAATACGGCGCAACAACTGGTCGTCCGAGAAGAACAGGGTGGTTGGATTTGCCAGCCTTGAAATATGCCATCATGCTCAGTGGGGTAGATGAATTGATTATGATGAAGGCCGACGTTTTGAGCGGAATGGATACCATCAATGCGGCACTTTCTTATGAAGGATGTACAGATGATGAGCAATGTCCGTTTAATATTCAAGGAACCACAGTAACGCCAATCTATAAGAGTTTCCCAGGTTGGCAAGAGGATATTTCGGTAATCAGAGAATACCACCAATTGCCAGAAACCTTCCGCAACTATATCCAATTTATGGAAGCCGAATGCCAGGTGCCAATTGGTATTATTTCGATTGGTCCAGATAGAGAACAAACCATTCAAAGAAAGTGAGAACATTCCTTCTGATTCTGCTGCTTGTATGTTTTGGGACTGCTAAAGCTCAGCGGGATGTAGGAGGTTTTTTTCATGCCACTGCCGGAGTAAGTCGTCCATCAGGAGATTTTAAAAGTACTTCTGCCGACAATCCAGCGGCAGGATATGCGGGCGCTGGGGCTTCTTTTAAATTATTGTTTGGGCATAAAATCCATAAGCAATTTGGGGCCTTTGCCATGCTATCACTTACCGCACATGGCGTGAATTCGAAGCCACTGGAAAGTCAGTTGAGTGTGCTAAGGCCAAATTATTCCTGGACTTCCAATCAGAGTTTTTGGACGGTTACGGGCTTTACATTTGGTCCCCAGTTCAGTCAAAATTTTAAAAAGATGGCAATCGATGTGCGGCTTGCTGGTGGAGTATTGAACTTCATCTCGCCAAATGTGGTATTGAATGGGGTTTCTTCAGCAGGCGGTCCGGATGCCAAATACCAAATCAAAGACAAACGTTCTTCCTCTGGTATTGTTGGTGGGGGTATGACCCTGAAATACGAGTTTAAATGGAGTTGGGTGGTTCTGGTGAATGCCGATTTGTTTTACGCTAAACCAGTGTTTGCGGAGGTTGAAACCGTGGCAGAATTCGGGAATCAAAATCCGAGCAGCAGCTTCGATTCGTTCGAACAGGAATTTAGAATGACCCAGATAGGTTTGGGGATCGGCTACGTTTTTTAGCGCAATCTATCCATTGAGCGAATCAAACGCTCATCATGCATAATTCCGCGCATTGCCAAGAAGTTCCATACCGGTAGGATGATCGCAATCAAAAAGCCATAATGCATGGAGTCACTTTCCGCCGCCGCTATCCATGCTTTTCCATCCATAAAATAGAAATACATCAAAATACCGCTGATGGCCATAAAGAGGTAGTTAAAGCCACAAAGCAGCAATTGCAGTTTTCTGTTTTTATACAAGAAAATAGAAAGGAAGGCCAATAAGGAAACAGCTGATAGTGAATAGATGAGGTAGGAGTTCCAGGTAAAAAACTGAGACGTCTCCTGAGCAATTCTATCGATTTTTAAAATACTTACCTCGATTGTGCCTACT
The DNA here is from genome assembly GCA_023277325.1 of Bacteroidia bacterium. Lineage (GTDB taxonomy): Bacteria > Bacteroidota > Bacteroidia > UBA8524 > UBA8524 > UBA8524. The sequence goes on from JALRIQ010000280.1 coordinate 11,133, forward strand.
GCCCCTTTCGACCAGGTATCGATGCCTGATACTTCATACATTACAGGGTTTCCGCCGAGCAGGTAGGTACAGATAAATAAAATAAATAGGAGGTAAAGGGTTTGTTTTCTCTGAATCATGGTTTGCCTTCGAATGTGCTTTCCTTAACTTGCGGCAAAGTTAATCGAAATTCGACATCATGAAACAGAGATACCTACTGCTATTTGGTTTAGCCGCATCTGTTGCCCTAAACTCATCCTGCAACAACGCAAGTACAGAAAAAGTGAAAGAAGAAGAAAATCCTCAAGGAGAAGATTTTGAATATGTAGCCGAGCAGTTTGCCGACCTACAGGTTCTCCGCTACAAAGTGCCGGGTTTCGAAGACCTGACCCCACAGCAAAAGGAATTGGTGTATTACCTTTATGAAGCAGCCCTTTGTGGTCGCGACATTATTTACGACCAAAAATACAAACACAACTTGGCCATCCGTAAAACGGTAGAGAACATCGTGAATACGTATTCCGGAAATAAAGAAACGGAAGACTGGAACAATTTCATGGTCTACGTTAAGCGTATTTGGTTCAGTAATGGAATTCACCACCACTACAGCAATGGCAAGTTCTTGCCTGAAATCCCTAAACCGTATTTCGCTGAGCTTGTTGCCGCTTCTGATCCAAAAGGATTTCCTATGGCTCCAGAAAGTTCAGAGTTTGCCGTTTTGGTAGAAATCATGTTTGATCCTACTATCGATGCGAAAATCGTTAACCAGGCAGCAAATATTGACAACGTAGCACAAAGTGCAAATAACTTCTATGAAGGAGTAACGCAAAAAGAAGTAGACAACTACTACGCGAAATTCTCAGAAGGAAAAGGAACTAAAATTCCTGAATATGGTTTGAATAGCAAAGTGGTTAAAGAGAATGGTGTAGTAACTGAGCGCATCTGGAAAGTAGGAGGAATGTACACCCAAGCCATCGAGAAAATTGTTTTCTGGTTGGAAAAAGCCATTCCATTGTCGGAAACTCCTGAGCAAAAGGAATCCTTGGAGAAACTTGTTGCTTACTACCGCAGCGGTGATGTGAACGATTGGGATATCTACAATACGGCTTGGGTTCAAGATGTGAAAAGTCAGGTTGACGTGGTGAATGGATTTATTGAAGTATACCTCGATGCCATCGGTAAAAAAGGAAGTTTTGAGTCGGTAGTATCTTTCAAAGACATGAAAGCCACAGAGCGTATTAAAGCGATTTCTGAACAAGCGCAGTGGTTTGAAGATAATTCTCCATTAATCGAAGAACATAAGAAGGCTGAAGTAAAAGGTATTGAAGCTAAGGTTATTACTGTTGTGGTAGAAAGTGGAGACGCTGCTCCGACAACACCAATTGGAATCAACCTTCCGAACAACAACTGGGTAAGAGAAGAAAAAGGGTCAAAATCTGTTTCGCTGGGAAATATTGTGCATGCCTACAATATGGCCAAAGCCAAAGGAAGCACCTTGGATGAGTTTGGTGTGAATGAGAAAGTCATCAAACGTATCAAAGAACATGGTGCATTATCATCCGACCTTCATACCGATATGCATGAGGTAATTGGTCATGCTTCAGGAAAAATTAACCCCGGCGTTGGAACTCCGGATCAAACATTGAAACAATATGCTTCATGTTTGGAAGAGGCGCGTGCCGACTTGGTTGCCTTGTACTATATCATGGATCCAAAATTGATTGAAATCGGTGTGATGAATACTTTGGATGTAGGTAGAGCAGAGTATGATGGGTATATCATGAATGGCTTGATGACGCAATTGACCCGTATTAAAATAGGCGACGAAATTGAGGAAGCGCACATGCGTAACCGACAGTTGGTGGCAAAATGGGCTTACGAAAAAGGCAAAGGCGACAACGTAATCGAATTCATCAAACGTGATGGTAAGACCTATGTTCAAATCAACGACTACAATAAATTGAGAACCTTATTCGGAGAGCTTCTCCGTGAAATTCAACGCATCAAGTCGGAAGGTGATTTCGCTGCAGGTCAGGCCTTGGTAGAAACCTATGGTGTTAAAGTTGACCAGGAATTGCACACAGAGGTGCTCGAGCGTTATGCGAAACTTAATTTGGCTCCCTATTCAGGATTCATTCAGCCTAAACTTGTTCCTGTAATGGAAGGCGATAAAATTGTGGATGTGAAAGTGGAGTATCCAACGGATTTCACACAGCAAATGCTAGAGTACAGCAAGAATTATTCTTTGCTCCCAAGTTATAATTAAAAAAAAGTTATCAAGAAAGAGGGCCGGTTATGCCGGCCTTTTTTTGTTCCCTCTGATGATTTTTCCAATTAATGCTTAAATTAGACGTGACTAGGACTAAAGATCAAGGTAGTATTGGTAGACGACGATTCAGTGTATCGCTTTGTTGGCACCACACTCATCAAGCGATTGAAATAGATTGAAACCTATGATTTTCGTAATAATGGGGAAGTGGCGATG
>JALRIQ010000281.1 GCA_023277325.1 Bacteroidia bacterium
GCTCATTCTTGCCTATTGTAGCAAAGACATTGCGGAACGGGTTTTCAAATTACCGATAGCATCGATACTTTTCGCCTCATTTTTGATGGTATTTCTCGACTTTTTTATTGAGCCCGTAGCCATCAAACTGAAATTTTGGTACTGGCCAAATAATGAAGTTCCCTGGCAAAATTACCTCGGCTGGTTTGGTGTATCCGCAGTGCTTTTTGCGCTCACTCACTTTTTAAAATTGCACTGGCAGAATAAAATTTCCGTATTGATGTACCTGCTTTTACTCGGCTTTTTTGCCTTGCTGAATTTTTAAATCATACGAAACCTTTTCAAGGAAAGGCTGTTACCTTTGAACCAATCTTATGAAAAAAATTATTCTTCTATCTGCCTTAATCACACTATCTCTTTTATCCTTCCGCTGTGCAGATAACTCATCTGTAACGGCAAACAATACTATTTCTATGGAAACCACAGCGAGCAGTAACTTTCACGATCTATCCATTCTCGCACTCGATGGCAAAACCACCATCAATTTCGCCGACTTCAAAGGCAAAAAAGTACTTTGTGTAAATACCGCGTCGGAGTGTGGCTATACCTACCAGTATGAAGGTCTAGAAGAGCTCAATAAAAAATATGGCGACAAAGTGGTTGTTATTGGGTTTCCATGCAACCAGTTCGGCGGACAAGAACCTGGAGCTCCCGAAGAAATCGAAACTTTTTGCAAAAAGAATTACGGTGTAAGCTTCACCCTCACTGAAAAAATCGATGTGAAGGGAGATAACCAACATTCAGTATATCAGTGGTTGACGAAAAAAAGCCTAAATGGCGTAAACGACTACAGCATCAAATGGAATTTCAATAAGTTCCTCATCGACGAAAACGGCAAACTCGTAGCCTATTTCGAATCAGGTGTTAAACCGATGGATGAGAAAATCACCTCTTTATTGCAATGAACTTCTGGCTTGCCGCATTAATCACCTTTGCCACTTTTTGGTTCATGGAATTCATGGCATGGTTCACCCACCGCTATGTCATGCATGGATTTTTGTGGAAAGTGCATCAGGACCACCACCAAGGATCGCCCGGTTTCTTTGAGAAAAACGATTTCTTTTTCCTCATTTTCGCCGTTCCAAGCTGGTTGTTTATGATGTTTGGGATGATGGCTGGCAATGATTGGCGCCTTTATGTAGGTTTAGGAATTCTTATTTATGGATTTGCCTATTTCCTGGTACATGAGGTCATCATCCACCAGCGTTTCAAATGGTTCCGCAATCTAGACAGCACCTATATCAAAGCCATTCGTCGTGCACATAAGATGCACCACAAGCACCTGGGTAAAGAGGATGGAGAATCCTTTGGGATGCTCATCGTTGGGAAGAAGTATTGGGAGATGGTTCGGAAATAGTCGACTCATCGACTAGTCGACTTATTTACTCATCGACTTGGAGACTTATCGACGGAAGACGATGAGATGGCTAGACATTGTTCTATTTCTCTTTTTCCTCAGACTTCAGATTGAGTCCTTTTTGGCCTCTATAGGCGACAATGAAGGGGAAACAAAGTCGGATATTCAACGTATTGAGACGCTCCTGAGGAAGCCCGATTACCAAGTCGCCACCGGAGGTCCATGTGCGTTTGCTAAGCCCGAATAGATAGGAAACAGCGAGCTGAGCACCATAATCCTTTTCGGGCTGCAACTTAATCAGTAGAGACGGGCCAAGATAATTTTGTCTGTTTTCAATAAGCAGTTTCCCATTTCCCGAAAAAGGATCTTGAGAAAAATCAACTTGGGTTGGAGAAGAATTGAGCTGTACCCAGAAGTGACTATTCTGGTATGCAGCGCCTAGAGCAACCGAAAGCTTTTTCTTTTCTAAAATTAAATACCGGTAATCAAGTCCTACCCTGGTAATTCGTTGGTAACCGGGATCTAGATCAGTACTGTTCCCAAAGGACAAAAGACTGCCTTCAAAATAAGCCGACATGTTTAGTTTATCGAAATAGGCATTCATTCCCAAACCTAAGGAGGCTGAGTAGTGCATTATAGGGGAAACTTTAAGTTCCTGAATCCGCGCATTTGCAGCAAATGGGCTCTCCGTGGCGCCATTTATCGTGACCACATAATCTCTTCTTACCTTTTGCCCGAGTGCCCAATTCCCAATTAAAATGAACAAAATAAGGATGTGTAGCTTTTTCATACCTCAGATATTTACCCCCTAAAACTACCGACTATTCCTTTTTGTTCCAAGTTTCGTCCTTTGGTCGACGAATGGACTAAGCGACAACTAGACAATTAGATGGTCAGATAGATTCATCTTCGTGATATCGTCTTTTGTTTGACTGTCTGGTTGTCTGACCATCTTGCTGTCTGCAGTAAACGTAACTAGTCGATGAATCCACTTATCTTTGCCTCTCATGAAACAGAAATTTCTTTTCCTATTCCTGCTTGTTGCTGGCTTTGCGTTAGGTGTACAAGCAGAACGCATCAATTCAACGGCAGAGATATTCGATACGCCTTATGCTTCTCAACCAGTTGCGTGGTTGGATCGCGGTGCAGAAGTATGGATTGATGGCACCTCTTCTAACAAATCGCGGATAAAGATTTATACCAAGGTTTGGGTGAAACGCAAGGACATGACACGCAGCACGGCAAAGGCAAATGCTGTTTTGCATGATATTGATGGAAATGTAATTGGCGGCATCTACCTGCCTCAGTCTACCATTCATGATACAACCAGCTCCTTCAGTACCCATGTGCTCATATTCCGCGGTTATATCTTCAAAGACCGCATCGACCCAAAAAGTATCCCTGAGCCAGAGCTGATAAAAATCCTCGACCCGAAAAAAAGCAAGGTAGATACCAGCGATATGAATGGCTTTATCAAGTCATTTAAATTTCGTCAAACGCAAGACACACTAGGCTTTACATTTCATGAAATGGCCGGAAAAGACGGACCAAGAATGGGTTTAGCCTTCAAAGAAAACCGTCTTGTGGCCGTTATTCCAACCAATGGATTCAAACCGAAATACTTTGAAGCAGAACTGCATCAGGCAAGTTTGCATGTCGTGTACTTGGAAAAACTAAGTCCGGAAGAAGAAACCCTGTTTGTGGATTTGTTTAGTCCGCGTTAGCGGCCACCACCTCAATAATTTTTTTACTTGCCCCTCGGTTATTTTCCACCCACTGAGCGGCTCTTTTACCCGCTTCCTGCGAGTCGTTTGGTGCAGCAAACCTATTCAGGAGTTGACGAAACTCCTCCACGTCGGCCAATAAAAAACCACCACCGGCTTCAGCTAAATCAATTCCCTCCGGGTATTTGGCAATATTATTTCCATAACAAACAGCCACTCCCCAAACGGCAGCTTCCAAAATATTGTGTAAAGCATTGCTGAATCCACCGCCAACGAGCGCCAAATCCGCGTAGGGATAGGCATTGCCCAATAAGCCCATCCTATCAATGATTAGCACCCGCTTGAATGGGTCATGATTGCCCTTTTCCAATTCAGAATAACGCAAACATTCGCCTCTAAATAAGGCTTCTATTTCCTGACAATGTTCCTCATCGGTTTCATGGGGAACAATTACCCATTTGAAATAAGGAAAATCACTGTACACATCGCGGATGAGCTCCTCCTCATGGGGCCAGGATGACCCTGCCATTACCACAAAGGAATCATTACAAAAAGCATCGAGCTCAGGAATTTCTTTTCTGCGTTCTTTCAACTGCGCCACCCGATCAAAACGGGTATCCCCGGCATGCATCGCGGGTAAGTTGAACGGAGCCAACAACTCCATGGAAGCCTTATCCTGGGTAAAAATATGGGTATAGGCCTTCAACATTTTACGGTGCAAAGTCCCGAATGGTCTAAAAAAAGGCTGACTGGACCGAAAACGCGCAGAAATCAGATAGAAAGGAACATTCCGGCGCTTGATTTCCATCAAAAAGAAATACCAAAATTCATACTTCACGAAAAAGACCCTATCCGCGTCCATGGCAGAAACAAAGTCTTTGGCATTTTTTGGTGAATCGATGGGAAGGTAGCCTACCCAGCTGGCGAGATCATAGTCTTTTCTATTCTCATACCCTGAAGGCGAATAAAAACTCAGGCAAATCTCAATGCCCTGATTGTGATAATAGTCAACTAGCGGCCTAGCTTGCTCAAATTCTCCGAGGGAAGCACAGTGAAACCAGAAGCGTATGCCTGTCTTTTTATGCGGCAATTTCTCGCGCCAATTTTCTCTTCCATCCACCCAAGCTTTGGCCTTTTCATTGCGCAATGCTGCCAAACGAATGGCAAATCCATAGAGCTGAAGGGCGATATAGTAGAGGAAGCGCACTACTTGAATTTGTATCCGTTGCCTTGAGTTGCCACCCCCGTATATATCGGCAATAACCAACCAAAACGAATCCCGGTATAGGAGTCGAAGCGCTGTGCGGTATTGCCCTGCATCAAATCATAATCAATCTTTCTTCGGCTATACGTATAACCCTGTGCGAATTCAATACCGATAAAAAAATTGAGGCGGTTCTTCTTGTCAAGATTCTGATAGCCGATAAACTCATTGAACATCAGTCCTGAAGTGAGCCGATCATATCCATAGCGAAAATCACCTTGCAAGGCAGCCACCCCAAGTGAATTATTGGTGAGACGAAGAAAATGTTCCATATACCCAGCACCTGCAGAAACCATGATTCCCGAATTTCGATTGCGCTTTCCGATAGGGAATATCTTTCCGATTTTAACATTCAGATTATAGCCCCTTTGCTGCGCATCGATTGGGATAAAACTTCCATTATTATCAATAGCATACCCCGCAGAATCGACCACCTGATTAAAAATTCCAGCCTCTTTTAGCTTGCCGCCAAACCAATAACTGCCCTCTACGCCAAAGAACCAATTTCCTCCTGTCTTATAATATACCCCTGCTCCTACTGCCGAATTGGAATAATAACGCTCGGCCAAATCTGCACCGGGAACATTAAAATTATAGGTAAACTGGCAGATGTATCCAGTCTTTACGCGTGACAAAGTATCCCTTCTTTGTGCATTCGCACTCAGGGCACTAATCAAAAGGAGAAGGCAAAATAATCGTCTCATGAGCTTTCAAATATATCGGATTCAAACTGAAAGTATTCCTTTGGAAAATCTATCTTTGCCCGCGTTCAATCAATACATTCATGCGCAAAATTCAAATGGTCGACTTACTTCGTCAATACGACGAGATTCAAAATGAAATCGACCAGGCCGTTTTGGCCACCATTCGCTCTTCAGCATTCATTAACGGACCAGAGGTTAAATCCTTCCAAAGTGAATTAGAAAACTACCTCAAGGTGAAACACGTTATCCCTTGTGCTAACGGAACCGATGCCCTGCAGGTTGCAATGATGGCTTTAGGTTTGAAAGAAGGCGATGAAGTAATCACGGCAAGCTTCACCTATGTAGCCACCGCTGAGGCCATTGCACTATTGAAACTTACTCCGGTTTTGGTCGATGTTGACCCTGATACCTTCTGTA
>JALRIQ010000282.1 GCA_023277325.1 Bacteroidia bacterium
TAATTCTTTTAATTCGGCCATAAAAAATGAATTTATTAAAGAGGCTGAGTTAAAGGGTAATAAAGTTGATGTTGTAGATCTGTATAAAGAAAAATTTGATCCAGTTTATGCTGGCGAGAGTCCAGATGAAGTTGTTTTAGACCACAGAAAAAGAATACAACTTCGGAAGAGTGGTGAAAGGCGATACCGTTAAAACCACCTTTGTGATGCGAAATGAGGGCAAAAACCCATTGATCATCCGTAAGATTCAACCTTCTTGTGGATGCACCGCCTCTAAAGTTGATAAATGGGAAATTCCAGCAGGTGACTCGGCAACCATCGAAATAGAATTCAATACACTGGGAAGAGAAGGCGATGACCTCAAAACCCTCACCATCATCACCAATGATCCTGCCCACCCTGTTTCCAAAATTTACCTAAAAGGTACCATTGTGGAAAATCCGAATGCCCTCTAGGCATTAAGTTTGCAAAAGGAATAACGTATTCCTAATTGTGTAAACACATCATGAAGAAAACCCTCTACTTAGCTGGCTTTAGTCTTGTATTTGGCGCACTTGGATCCTGGATTTTTAATGAAATTCGTCCTGCTCAATCCAACGCATATCTCCCTGAAAAAACTGACAATTCGACCAGCATCACCCCTGTCGATAATGCCGTTCAGGCAATGGCTACAGGCAATATTGAATTTGTTGAAGCAAGTAAAAAAAGCACGCCCTGTGTCGTTTATATTAAAACCCTTTCTCCTGTTCAGGTTTCCTCTTATTGGGACGATTGGTTCAATATGTTCGGTCGTCGTGGCGAACAAACTAGCTCTGGTTCTGGGGTAATTGTGAGTGAAGACGGCTATATCGCGACCAACAACCATGTGGTGGATGGTGCTACGAGCATCGAAGTTATTCTGAATAATAACCGGTATGTTTATCCGGCTAAAGTCATCGGCACCGACCCTTCTACCGACCTGGCACTATTAAAAATAGATGCAAAAGACCTTCCTGCCATTGCGATTGGAAACTCTGAACATGTAAATATTGGTGAATGGGTTTTGGCTGTAGGTAATCCCTTTAACCTCACTTCTACGGTAACTGCGGGTATTGTAAGTGCTAAGGGAAGAAATATCAATGTGGTGAATAACCAATTTCCAATTGAAAGCTTTATTCAAACTGATGCGGCGATTAACCCCGGAAACTCGGGTGGTGCTTTGGTCAACCTAAAAGGAGAATTAATCGGCATCAATACCGCCATAGCTTCGCGCACCGGGGCATATAATGGCTATGGATTCGCAATTCCGGTGAATATTGTCAGCAAAATCATCAAAGACATAAAAGAATACGGTGAAGTGCAGCGTGCCTTTACAGGTATGGAAATCGTTGACATTACCGCCGAACTGCTCGAACGTACGGGCAATCAGGAAAATGGGGTTTATGTAGGTTTTGTGGGAAAAGACGGTCCAGCGAAAGAAGCAGGAATCACCGAAGGACAAGTCATTCTGGAAGTGAATGGAACCGAAGTAAATAGCAAGGCCGTATTTGATGAGCAGATTGCCTATTACCGTCCCGGAGATAAAATTAACCTGCGCCTCAGCTCGGGTAAAGAAAAAACCCTGACGCTGGTCAATCGGGAAGGAACAGCGGCCATGCTGAAACGCACCCTCGTGCATTCTGAAACCCTAGGCGCCAACTTTGAAAAGATATCCAAGGTAGAAAGAGACCGCTACGGTATCGACGGCGGTTTCCGGGTGAGCAATATCGGCAATGGTATTGTGCGCAGAATGAATATCCCTGATGGGTTTATCTTCACCAAACTGAACAATACCACCTACAATAAAGTAGAAGACTTCATCAAAGACATGGAGCGCATCCGCGGTAGGATTGTTATTGAGGGAATCCACCCGAATGGAAGTAAGCAGACTTTAAGTTTTTATTATTACTGAGGTTAAGATTGAGGTTGAGGAATTAGGAGTGAGGAATAAGTGGAAAGAGGTGCCATAACCTATGACCCGTAACCCAGAATCCCTTTTGTTGAGGGTAAGGTTGAGCCCTTCAGTATAACCGCCTTGGCAAATCCTCCCCCGATGCCCAGAAGCAATCCGCCAATTGTAATCGGGATATTTCCATAAACACGTGCTTTGGCACCTTCAACCTTGGCATATTTTACTGCCGACCGAATGGCACCTCCTACAAGGAAGATAAAAGCATAGGTATTGATAAAGGACGTCATCAAGCGGAACCATGTACTTTGCCACTTCTCCAGCCCGGGTCAACCAAGGTTTAA
>JALRIQ010000283.1 GCA_023277325.1 Bacteroidia bacterium
GTTTCAACTACCGACTTTGAAAATATTTTGGACATAATACAGAGTTACAATAATTATTGTACAAAATACAATAAGTAACATGGTCATGTAGGTGGTAAGTAGTTGGGTGATGGGGTATTCAATTTCAAGATTTATGAATAACCGAAACCAAGCGCTCCTCAATCATCTTCATCATGCGCTTATTGATTTCTGAAGCCATTCCTGCATAGGTTTCAAACTCACCCGTGGTAAAATGACCCAAAACTATTCCCCGGAGCTCCGTTTTATAGTTCGTATCGTGTTGAAAAACCTCGTGGATTAAAGCTTTTTGCTGCAGACTGTCCAATGCAGAAAAGTCAAGTTTCTTTTTACGTGTATACCGCACGAAATGGGCGACAAGCAAATCATGCTGAAATTTGAGAATCGGCCTCACCACTGCGTTCTGAAACAATTCTTCTGCTCCGGTGGCGGCTGTATTATTGATTTGAGGTATCGTTAAACGGATACTGCGCTTCTTTGCGTCGCTATCTTTTCGCATTTCTTGCTTCATGCTTAAGTGACAATAAGCTGGATCAATTTGTTTCAGCTTCTATCCATAAAAAAAATGCCCGCTCTTTTCAGAATAGGCATTTCTATTTTATTCGCTGACAGCTTAACGCTATTCAGTTGGTGTATCCTTCGGCTTTTTGGTGCTGGCCTTCTTGATCTTAAATTTCAGCTCCTCCGCATCCTTTTCATGCGTAGCTTCCAAGGTATCCCCTTCAGCCAAATCATTATTCAAAATCTCCTCAGCCATCGGGTCTTCCAGGTATTTCTGAATGGCCCTGTTCAAAGGACGTGCTCCGAATTCGGAATCAAATCCTTTTTCAGCCAGAAAGTCTTTCGCCGCTTTGGTCAACTTGATATGGTATCCCAATGACTCGATGCGTTTTTCCAACTTAGCCACAGCCAAATCAAGAATTTCAATGATATTCTCTTTAACCAATGGGTTAAATACCACCACATCGTCGATACGGTTCAAGAATTCAGGCGAGAAGAAACGTTTCAAGGCTGTTTCAATTACCGACTTAGTATGGATATCGCTGGCACCCTGCTTGGCAGAAGTACTGAAACCAACGCCTTGTCCGAAATCTTTCAACTGACGAGATCCGATATTCGAAGTCATGAGGATAATGGAGTTACGGAAATCAATACGACGGCCTAAACTGTCGGTGATAAATCCTTCATCCAAAACCTGCAAGAGGATATTAAATACATCAGGGTGTGCTTTTTCAATCTCATCCAAAAGGATTACTGAATATGGCTTGCGACGTACTTTTTCGGTCAGCTGTCCGCCTTCTTCATACCCCACATATCCTGGAGGCGCTCCCACTAAACGGGATACCGCAAATTTCTCCATATACTCGCTCATGTCGATACGAATCAAAGCATCATCGCTATCAAACAAGTAGCGACTCAAAGCTTTCGCCAATTCGGTTTTACCCACTCCGGTAGGTCCTAAGAAAATGAAGGAACCAATAGGACGATTTGGATCTTTCAATCCGGCACGGGTTCTTTGAATGGCTTTAGACAGCTTTTCAATCGCTTTATCCTGACCAATCACGCGACCCTGCAATTCTTTCGACATTTGCATCAAGCGGTGACCTTCACCCTGAGCGATACGCTTGGCAGGAACTCCGGTAATCATGGCAACTACTTCACCTACATTTTCCTCGGTTACCGTATAACGCAGGTTTTTGGTTTCCTCTTCCCAACGCTCTTTTTCTGCCTCCAGCTGCTCCAATAACTGACGCTCTTTATCGCGCAATTTGGCAGCCTCTTCGTATTTCTGGCTTTTCACAACCGAGTTTTTCTCGTGCTTGATTTCTTCCACCTTCGCCTCTAGATTGATGATACTTTCTGGTACGTGGATATTGGTGATATGCACACGCGCTCCTGCTTCATCCAATACGTCTATTGCTTTGTCTGGAAGATAACGGTCGGTCATGTAGCGGTTACTCAAGCTCACACAAGCTGCTATAGCTTCGTCGGTATAAGTTACACCGTGGTGTTCTTCGTATTTCGCTTTGATATTATTCAGGATTTCAACCGTTTCGTCTGGAGAGGCTGGCTCTACCATTACCGGCTGAAAACGACGCTCTAAAGCACCATCTTTTTCAATATACTGTCGGTACTCATCGAGGGTAGTTGCTCCAATACATTGCACCTCTCCTCTTGCCAAGGCAGGCTTGAACATGTTTGAAGCATCCAAAGAACCTGAGGCACCACCGGCACCTACAATGGTATGGATCTCATCAATGAATAGGATAACGTCTTGTGATTTCTCCAATTCGTTCATCACTGCCTTCATGCGCTCTTCAAATTGTCCGCGGTATTTCGTACCGGCTACCAAAGAAGCCAAATCGAGCGTTACTACCCTTTTATTGAACAGTACACGCGATACTTTGCGTTGAACTATACGCAGGGCAAGTCCTTCAGCAATAGCTGTTTTTCCTACTCCAGGTT
>JALRIQ010000284.1 GCA_023277325.1 Bacteroidia bacterium
GTATTGCCAAACAATTTGCGATCCTGTTTTGGATACCACCTCACGACTTCCAGCTGTTGTGAAGTCGATGGTTACAGGAGGTCCTTTTTTCAGTAAATAACTATCAGCCTGTGGAGGTTGAACAGATCCAAAAATGGTATACGTCCATTCTGCAGTTGCTGCTGCATCCAGTTTTACTGTAAAGGTGTTGTCTGCATCAAAAATGCTGGCACCATCCAAGGTTTTTTCAGTTTGTTTCCAAAGACCAAGATAAACGTCCGGGTCTCCGGTATTGCCGCCACTTGTATTTGTAGATCCTGTTGAAGAACCTGGAGCCGGGCTTTCCTGCAACTTCGTGCAAGCGCCCGCAAGCGTGACTACGAAAGCGAGAATTAGTACTTTATTGAAGCGTTTCATCCTGCTAATTTAAAGAAAAGGAATCTTTTTAACCTCAGCTTTTAATTGTTTATCGCGAATTTCGATAAAGATCGAGCTGCCAGCTTTGCTATGTTCTTTGGCTACGTATCCAAGGCCAATGGCTTTTCCTAAGCTTGGGCTTTGGGTTCCCGAAGTAACCTCACCTATGGCATTTCCGTTTTCATCACAAATGGTATAATGCTGGCGTGGAATTCCGCGGTCAATCATCTCAAACCCTACCAAGCGTTTTGAAACACCGTTTTCCTTAAGGTTCTTATGATAATTCGATTGGATAAAGTCTTTGGTGAATTTGGTAATCCAACCAAGTCCTGCTTCAATTGGAGAGGTCTCATCGTTGATGTCATTTCCATACAGACAGAAACCTTTTTCAAGACGAAGAGTATCGCGTGCACCCAAACCAACAGGCATGATGTCAAATTCTTTACCGGCTTCAAATACGGCATCCCAAAGTTTTTGAGCATCTGCATTTTTAACGTAAAGTTCGAAACCGCCAGCACCAGTATAACCTGTTGCAGAGATGATTACGTCTTCGATTCCAGCCATATTTCCAACTTGGAATGAATAGTATTCCATGCTGGCTAAATCCTTGGAAGTCAACTTTTGAAGTGCCGCAGTAGCATTTGGGCCTTGCACGGCCAACAAAGAATAATCATCGGAAGCATTGGTCATTTTTACCCCGAAGCTATTCTGACTGCTAATCCAGTTCCAATCTTTTTCAATATTGGATGCGTTCACCACCAGGAGGTATTTGGTTTCGCTGAAGCGGTATACCAAAAGGTCGTCGACAATTCCTCCTTTATCATTGGGAAGGCAAGAGTATTGTACCTTGCCATCAACAAGCTTAGAAGCATCATTGGAAGTAACATATTGAATGAGGTCAAGGGCTTTTTCACCCTCCAACCAAAATTCGCCCATATGCGAAACATCAAAAACACCTACCGACTTGCGCACTTGCAAATGTTCTTGGATGAGGTTGCTGTACTGAACAGGCATGAGGTACCCGGCAAAAGGAACCATTTTGGCACCGAGAGAAATATGTAAGTCGCTGAGAGCGGTTGTTAGTAATCCTTCGCTATTCATGTTTTTTTTATTCGCCTCAAAAATACGGCTTACAATGCTTTTTTAAAGATATTTGAAACGATTTACTCATGAAATTCCCAAGAAACTACAGCCTGAGCGAGATTGCGGATCTTATTAAGGCAAAATCTGTTGGTCCGAGCGACTTCCTGGTAACCGGTTTGAATGAAATTCACATGGTTGAGCCTGGTGACATCACCTTTGTTAACGTCGAAAAATACTATGCGAAGGCATTGGGTTCGGCGGCCACAACCGTCATCATCGACAAGGAGGTGGAATGTCCGGAAGGCAAAACCTTATTGGTTTCCGACGACCCTTTTCGCGACTATACCTTCCTGGCTAAATACTTTCGTCCTACACCTTTGCCAGTAAATACCCGTTTGGAGCAAGGAGAGAATGTAAGTATTGGTGAGGGAACCCATATTCATCATGGGGTAGTAATTGGGAATAATGTGAAGATTGGTAAGAACTGCCTCATCTATCCAAATGTGGTCATCTATGATGAAACCATAATTGGCGACAACGTAATCATCCATGCCAATACCAGCCTAGGTTCGGATGCTTTTTACTACAGCAATTTCAATAAAATGCATAGCTGCGGACGGGTAATTCTTCACGATTGGGTGGAACTTGGCGCAAACTGCAGCATCGATAGAGGGGTTTCTGGGGACACGGTAATTGGCGCCTATACCAAATTCGACAACCAAGTGCATATCGGACATGATACCATCGTTGGAGAGCGTTGCATCTTCGCAGCTCAGGTGGCAATTGCCGGAGTAACTAAGGTGGAAGACAATGTGATTCTCTGGGGTAAAGTGGGAGTAACCAAGGATATCGTCATCGGAAAGGGCGCTGTAGTTATGGCCACATCCGGGGTATCAAAATCGTTGGAAGGAGGAAAAGTTTATTTCGGTTCCCCAGCCAAAGAAAATCGCAAGATCTTAAGAGAAATGGCGGCATTGGCACGACTCCCGGAAATCATTGCCAAACTAGGAAAATAGCATGCATCCTATATTATTTCGTTTCAAAACACCAGGATTTCTATCGGGCATTTTCCCGGAACAAATTACCCTGTACAGTTATGGGTTTTTGATTCTTCTGGGGATTATTGTGGCCTATTTTGCCTTGTGGATGAGACGAAAGGAATTCAAGCTCAATCATGATTCGATTTCTGATCTTTTCATATGGGCATTTGTTGGAATTTTCGTCGGTGGAAAGGTGTTTTTCTATTTCGAAGACATTGGCCGCTACCTGAACGATCCTTCGCAAATGTTCCAAAATATGGGCTCGGGTTTCGTATTTTATGGATCCTTTTTGGTAGGGATTCCTGTATTGATATGGAGGTTTAAAAAAATGGGCCTCCCGGTAATGCCGATGCTTGATGCGATTGCGATCTGCGGTGCAATTGTCCATGGATTTGGTAAACTGGGTTGTTTGATGTCGGGATGCTGCCATGGAAAAGTTTGTCATAACGGCTGGGGAATCCAATTCAGTGATCCAGCTTCATCTGCTGACCCTTTGAATACCCCCCTTTATCCAACACAGATATATGATGCACTGCTGATTTTTTCGATCGTCGGCTTATTGCTTTTCCTCTATTCCCGTAAAACCTTTCACGGACAACTCATGCTGCTCTATGCCCTCATCTATGGTGTGGGAAGAACTATCACGGAAATCTACCGCGGAGATGAGGCCCGGGGTTATATAATCGATGGGATATTAACCCACTCTCAATTCATTGCCCTCTTTATATTGATAGGCAGCTATGTGCTTTGGAAGCGCTGGAAAATTAAATACCCGGTGAACCGATAAGCGTTAATGCTCCCGGATGCATGCTTACGTTGAATTCATACCATTGGTAAACCTCCCCATCCATATGGCAGGTCAATAGTTCCTTCGAATGAAGTTCCAGCGATTTGGTATCGAACATTTTTACAAAAGGAAGTTTTTGGTGGGTTCCCTTTTCAACTTTAGAAAGGTGAAGAATACGTTGAATCAAACTGATTTCTTTTATCCAGCAACATTGAAAAAGCCCATCTTGAAAGCTGGCTTGTGGGGTTACTTTAAATCCTCCTCCGAACTCTGAACCATTCCCAACGGTAAGCAAAAGACCCTTTTCCTTTTCTTCGCCCTCGTCATGAACAACCCTCATTTCCGTTTCCTTATAGCTGAAAATCTGCATAATAACCACCAGCATATAGGCAAGATGCCCCTTGAATCGACTATTCTTTTGAAGGGTTTGGGCAACACGACCATCGAATCCAATACCTACTCCTGTGGCAAACCATACCCCATTGCATTGGCCTAAATCACAAGGGTAGGTTTGATTCTCCAAAAACTGATTGAGCTGTGCTTTAAGGGAGGCACTTTTGTGGGAAAGGCGTGAAAAGTCATTTCCACTGCCGGCACTGATCAAACAGACAGGCAACGGAGGGATGCCCCAATAATTCAGCACACGGTGTAAAGTACCATCTCCGCCAAGGATGATGACACGCCTGTATTCGGAATAATTGGGCGCTTGCTCCCCTTTTTTTGATGGGGTACTTTTGGTGTCATAGCCGATGGAATGTTCCTGAAGAAATGCTTCCACCTTTTTCAGGATTTGATTGGAATGCCCACCATTGGCAAAGGGGTTATACATCAGCAAACAATCCATTACAGCGGCAGTTGAATTTGTTGGAGCTCCTTCAATCGGAAGGATTTACGGTGGTAAGGGCTAGGGCCGTTTTCAATTAAATAGGCCCGGTGATGGGATGTTGGGTAGCCTTTATTGATCTTCCAGTCAAAGCCTGGAAACTCTTCATGAATCTTTTCCATGAACTCATCACGATACGTTTTAGCCAATATGGAGGCGGCCGCAATGCTTAGGAACCTGCCGTCGCCTTTTACAAAAGTTTCAAAAGGAACTTCCTTATAAGGCTTGAAGCGATTTCCATCCACCAATATGAATTCTGCCTCAGGGTTTAGTTGATCCAGCGAACGGTGCATGGCATGAATAGAGGCATTGAGGATATTCATCTTGTCGATTTCTTCTGGCGAGCAAGAGGCCACTGCCCATGCTATGGCCTTTTCCTGAATTTCTTCGCGGAGTTCCTTACGCAGTGATTCTTTGATTTTTTTGCTATCGTCGAGCCACTTGTTCTTATAGTTGGGGGGAAGTATAACAGCCGCAGCAAATACAGGACCGGCCAGACAGCCTCTTCCGGCCTCATCGCAGCCCGCTTCTAAACGTCCTTTTTTTACATACCCCTTAAGCACGATCAAAAATACTTTTTTCCAGACATTGCCATACACGCTCCGCGGTGCTCCCCCAGGAGAATGCTTGCGCCCGCTTTAGGGCATTTTTTTTCAGCCTTTCATGCAGGGAATCATCTTTGGCAATTTGTAGCATAGCCTGCGCAATGTCGTGAGCAGACATTGGGTCGACACAGATAGCCGCATCTCCCGCAACTTCAGGAAGTGAGCTACCATTGGATGTAATAGCGGGAGTTCCGCACTGAAATGCTTCTAGTAAGGGAAGTCCGAATCCTTCAAAAATGGGGATATAAGAAAGAGCGCGCGCTCCACAGAGGTAGGGCAGCATTTCTTCGTCGCTGATTCGGCCTGTAAATATGACCGAATCTTTATAAGTCATATTTGAATAAACTTCTTCGAGTTCTTCCGTTTGCCAGGCTTTTCTTCCAACGATTACAAGCTGGTAATTCTCTGAATCTTCCACTTTAAATTGATCAAATGCTTTGAGCAGGCGATGAATATTTTTTCTTGGATGAAGGGAGCCCACATAGACAAACCACGGACGATTTTGCATTTTTTCCTTTCGGAAGTTGGCCAATTTCTCATCACTTAAAGGATGAAATCCTTCCGAAGCTCCGTTATACACCACATCAATTAGCTCAGGCTTAATGCCATAGGTTTTTTGGATGTCTTCTTTGCTATAACTGGATACGGTTGCAATTCGTGTGGCTTTTTTAGCGAATTGCGGGAAATACTTCCTGTAATAATCAGCTCCTGTTTTGGACACATATTCTGGGTAATGCTCAAAGGCAAGGTCATGTATGACGGGCACTTGCGGTATTTCGGCCTTTAAAGAGAGGAATCCATCAGGAGAGAAAAAGAGGTCCGGTTTCCACTTTTTAAACTGCCTTGGCAAGCTCCACTCGAACCACAGGTAATACAAATAGGGGTGGCGCGCAGGGGGAAAAACAGAGACAGGAATGACATTGTCGGCATAGACAAATTCCTCCGAATACGGCCGATCAAAAAAGAAGATAAATTGATGCTCAGGGTGGTCTTTAACAAGCCGTTGAAGGACTTCATGACTAAAGCGACCAAGTCCTTCGAGTCTGTCTCTGAGCAAGAAACGAGCGTTAACAGCTATCCGCATTATTTGTAGGTTTCACCATCGGCAATGCACCAACGGTTCAGGTATTCCCAAATATACAGTTCCTTGCCATTTTCCAGCTTGATGAGCCATTCTTTGTTATCGACATTTGGCGCACCATAGAAATCATTCATGTACCTATAAAGCTCAAATTGGTCTTTGTAATCGATGATGATTTCGTACAAGACTTTTTCCTTATTAAACAAGTACGTCGTTTCGGTGAAAAGGGTATCCACTTTCGGGGTTTCAGTTAGCTGTGGTAAACCTGAAAATGAACGCCCGGGAACGAGCCCAGGTCCTTTTAATGCGATGAGGGAGTCCATTGTCATCCCTATATAAATCTGCTTATGCGACTCGGGAAGAAACTTCTCT
Organism: Bacteroidia bacterium; assembly: GCA_023277325.1. GTDB lineage: Bacteria > Bacteroidota > Bacteroidia > UBA8524 > UBA8524 > UBA8524. The sequence continues at coordinate 6,248 of JALRIQ010000284.1, forward strand.
TGCCCATGCCCGAAACCAAAACCAATAATGCCCAGAACCAGAATCCAGTAGATTTTTTTCATTAAATGCAAAAGTGCAGATTTTTATGCTGACTCCAACTCATAACGACACAAGGTGCCATTTTATGATTCGCCAACTAACGCTTTGTTTTTTATGTATTTTCGAAGCGCATGTCTGGCTCGTTTTTATCGAACTTTTCTTTTTCGGTATTGCTCAATCTATTGATCAAGCTCTTTTGGGTTTTTGTCATTGAGATTGCCGTTCAAAACACCTTGGGAGCAGAGGCCTATGGCGTGTATTTCGAGTCGTTTAACTTCAGCTATATATTTTTTATCCTGCTGGATATTGGCCTAAGCAACTATACAAATCGAACAGTCGCCGGTAACCCAGATTCCTTGCGCGAACTTTTCCCCTCCGTATGGAGCATTAAGCTGATTTTAACCTTTGTTTACCTGCTTGTATTGTTGATTGCGGCAAAACTTATGGGTTACGATAGCCTCCACTTTAAGGTGGTTATGTTTATCGGGCTTAATCATGTGCTGATGTCGATGATGCTTTTCTTTCGAAGCACCATTGGCGGATTGCATCTCTTTAAAACAGATGCGGTGGTATCGGTAATGGACCGTTTAATCATGGGGATAGTCTGTGCTGCCTTTCTTTGGCTCCCTCAGCTGAAAGAGAATTTTAGCTTGAATCATTACCTGGCAGCGATGTTCCTGGGTTATATAGGAAGTTTTGTGTTTGCCCTATGGGTGGTTACCAGGAATGGAGGCAAGATCAAGTTTTTCTTTGACCGTGATTTATTTATGGATATGCTTAAAAAGTCCTATCCATTTGCCGTCTTATTCTTCCTGATGGGGCTTTATACACGGATCGATTCGGTCATGCTTGGTCGCTTGCTGGATAATGGTGAATT
>JALRIQ010000285.1 GCA_023277325.1 Bacteroidia bacterium
TCTTTTTGAATATGCAATGCCTCGTTTTGAGCTTCGCTATGATACTTTTGATTGCTGGGTTAGGGAGCTGATTATGCCCAAAGACACCTCGGTGGGAATTTCGGGAGAGGGAAGGATTTTGGGTCTGTCAGGACAGGAGAAGCCCGCGCCGAAGTTGGCAAGAGGAGAAGAAGATAACTGGATAATTTCGCTTTTGGAGGAATTTGAAAAGGCACATTTTGAAGTCGGGATTTTTAAGAGGGAGGTGGTGTATCGACTGGAGTTGTCTGCTGAAGCGCATAAGGAAAAACGCATCGTACGATTTCGATCTGACAAGGGAGAGGTTCCACTCGTTTATATTAAATCCACGGATAAATGGTTAGTTCAGCCCATTCATCTGTTTTCTTTCTTTGAGGAGGATTTACTTTTGGCTGAAGAGCTTGCGGATTTTCGTCCTATGATCAATCCTGTTTTGCTGCCTCCATATGTGAACGAACAACGCCAATCATTTCAAGATTCGCTCATGCACCATTGGGAGAATTTGAACAAACCAACCATGGTGTACACCTGGAATATTGGTTCCGAGGGCGGTGATAAATGTGCTCCATGCAGTGCACCTCCGCCGCAGACTGCTTTACTCGAAGCAATTGGGATAGAAGCAGGCAGTCCTAATCTATACGTGTCATACACCATTTTGCCGGTTATGGCTGATCGTGAATTGACGCATGAGGACTTTGAACACCATCAATATGTTTTTGAGATGAATGAACCTTCCAAAGGATATTTGCAATGTCCGGAGGCTGCGGAATACCACAGACAGGTTAAAGAAAGACAGCGTATTGAAGAAGCTAATTTGAGGGCCTTGTTCGGATTAAAATAGAGGTCGCGGTCTAAATAATGGCCTGAATTTTTCTAGAAATATTTTCGGTTAGGCAACATTTTATCGATGGATGTACTCTACCCATCAAACACCTAGAAATTAAGATCTTGTTTCTGGTGTTTTTTTCTTAGTGTACTAATAACCAACTACTTATTGAGTGAATTTATAAGTAGGGCGGGCGAAAAAATTGCTCTTGCTCTTGCTGGTGGTCACTTTATACTTGCTCTATTAACGTATGAAAAGGAACGTTCTAATGTGCCCCAGCATGGCAGGAGTGAAGGTGTTTTACCCTACAGGTTTAAACTGCTCAAATGCCTGCAAACAGTTGTCGCAGTAATGCATCGCACGGCATAAGGTTGGTCCGAAAGGCGTGGTAAGGCGCGTGTTTAAGCTTCCGCAATGCGGACAGGCTACATTCGACAAAACTTCCAATTCAATAAACCCATTGCTATGCTCTGGAGGCGGTGCCAATCCGTGTTGCAATAGGGCTTGTCGGCCTTTTTCGGTGATGCGGTCTGTGGTCCAGGTAACATCAAAACTGGTGCTGACATCCACATTGGGAATGCCCATGGCATGAATCTTATCACGCACCATGTCTTCCATCACTTTAAGTGCAGGACAGCCACTGAAGGTTGGAGTAAGAATGACTTTGGCGCTGTGCTTCTCTGGGTCGGATTCAACATGCGTAACGATGCCTAAATCGACCATAGAGATGGTAGGGATTTCAGGATCCATCACCTCTTCCAAAGCTTTC
>JALRIQ010000286.1 GCA_023277325.1 Bacteroidia bacterium
CGTTGTTTGCTTGAATGACTTTGTTTCCTTTCAAGTTCAAACTACTGGGAACATAGCGTCGTATTCATGGGATTTTGATGATGGCCAAACGTCGAACCAGCCTTCGCCATTTGTTAAATACACGACCAGTGGGTTTAAAAATATTCAGGTAATTATCACTTTTGCTGGAGGAGGGTCATGCACCGCCACAACCGTTGTTCAAGCGCATCCGCTGCCCGTGGCTAGTTTTTCTGTTAATACAACAAGTAACTATTGTCTGAGCAAAAATAGGGTGTGCATTGATGATTTGTCAAAGCCAGGAGCTACAGGCTCGGCCATTGTAAAAAGGGTGGTTTTGTTCGGTGATGGTTTTGCTGATATTTCCTTCAACCCCAATGCAAACAAACAAATTTGTCATAGCTATAATAAAGACGGAAAGTATACCATCATCATTGAGGTAACGGATTCCAAAGGCTGTATTAATCGCTTCCAACGCGATGTAACCATCGTTCGCGATGCACGTGCTCTATACGGTTATAACCTTTTTGGCAACTGTGATACAGCGTCCTTATGCATGGTAAACCTAACCCAGGCAGATTCCAGCACCATGAGTAAATGGTATTGGGATTTTGGCAATGGGATTATCGATTCGTCGAACTGGAAAGGAACCTGTTTTGCGTACCGTGATTCTGGAACATTTTCTCCGCGATTAATCATTCGTTCGACAAGTGGTTGTGCGGATACTTTCCAACAAAATGGTTTAATCAACTTAAGTCCTATCAAGTTCGATGTGGTGAAGGATAAGTATACCGATTGCATTGGTTCGACCTGGACATTTGAGGATAAAGGCCCACTCAAGGATAAATATTTTTGGTACTACAGGGATACGTTGGATCAAATTAGTCACCCATTAGGGGAAGGGAATCCTTTCTCCACTTCAGCTTTTGAATCGGGTAAAAAGTACATTTCTCTAACTGTTCACCGCGGCAAATGCATCAGTACCTTTTTATGGGATTCAGTTTTGGTTAGAGGACCTGTAGCCAATGCAAAGGTGCGAAATAAGTCCATCTGTTTAAAAGGGGATACCACCTATTTCTGCGACGATAGCGACTACCGGGGAACGGAGGGGCTAAAGAGACTTTGGGATTTTGGCGACCGCTGGTGTGCGCCTTGCACGACAAATACAGCTGCAGGACTTAATGTGGGTGCGAATTGCCGCTTCTCCGCAGATGTTTCACCAAAACATGTTTACCTGGTAGATACCTGTTTTACGGCAAAGCTCACCTTAACGGATACCGTCACTGGATGTGATTGGGAAGAAACATTTGGCATTCAGGTTGGTCCGCCAAAAATGGAAACCATTCAATTCACGTATACCAACGATAAAGCATGTACCGGCCAGGCCGTGGATAGAACCTATGCCTTCAATTTGCAGGGCAATTGCTATAATTTTCAAGTCATGCCGGATTCTGCCGCATCCCCCCCTCAATGGTTCGGTGGACTTCAAACGTGGAAGTACAATAATCTAAGTAACCCGAATGGCTTTGTGACGGTTGGTTTGATACTGGAAACCGGACCTACATTGCCCTCGAATTGTCCGGGAATAACCATGAGCCCCGTTTGCCGGGACACACTATGGTTTTCAAATTGGATTCATATTATAGAAGAGCCCGATCCTTTTTTTACTTTAAATGCCAAACACGGTTGTGCTCCTTTCCATGCAGAAGTTTCTTTGGCGGACACCAGTGATACTGCATTGGTAATGGCCATTTGGGACTGGGGAGATGGGAGTGTAGATACTATTCAGCTGGTTTCTGGGAATCTGATTCAACAGAAATACAAACATACTTATGTCCAAAATGGCAAGTATTCGGTGACGCTTAATTTGATAAACAACAGAGGCTGTTCTAGAGAAGCTGTTGAAGATGTCTCAGTTGGGCACGATAATAAATTTGAATTCAAAGCTGAGCCTTGTCTCAATGAATGCATCACTTTCCATGATTCCACCCAGTACTATGGCGACACCAATTTTTACTGGACTAACCCAAACCGTTTGATCGCTGGAATGGAAAAGATGTGGTGGGATTTTGGCGACGGAACGACAGATACCCTAAGTCATCCTATAAAGTGCTTTAAAGATACTGGTGCTTACCGGATAGAATTAATCACCCTTGATAGTTCTGGCTGTTACGATACAACGGTGGCCAATTTAGATATCGGCGGTATTCGGGCAGGTATCCAAAGCAAGGATGTGATTCTGTGTTCAGAGATCGTCCAGTTTTTTGATTCCTCGCTCATGTTAAATGCCAATGCGAATGAAGGAATTTTATCCTGGTATTGGGATTTTGGCGATGGTACGACTCCAAGTTATTTGATGAATCCCTACCATTTCTT
>JALRIQ010000287.1 GCA_023277325.1 Bacteroidia bacterium
TATCCATGGGGCTATTTCAAAGGCGCAAAGATATAAAATTAAATAGAACCAAGGGTATGAAAAGCTTGAGGCAGCATGGGTAAGCGCCCGCAGTATTTTTACTGAAGCCACCACAAGGACCAATATGAGTACACTTATACCCAAAACCTCCAATTGAAATGGCCATTGATTGAGCAGGATAACAAGAAAAGCCGTAATCGCTAAAGCCGCCGCAAAAAAATTCAGGAATACACTGGCATAGATGCTTGTAGAAACAAAATAGCGCGCCTCGAAGATTCTGCCCGTAATACTCGATAGGACAAAACGAAGCACGATGAAGGAAAATAAGAGTAAGGTAATTAGCAAATAGTCGCCAAAAGGGTAATCGGTCATGGCACGATCGCTTATCGCTAAAATCCATTGTGCGGGTAAGGCGTACATCATGGCCGTAAACAAACTCATCAATATGGAGAAACCACTGATCTCTGAAGCCTGATCTTCCAATACCTCACTAAGCAATTTGGGTTTTAAAAATGACCTAAAATAAGTGAGAATAACCCCAGGACTAACCAAACGCGCCAAACCTACGCAGGTCATCAGCACCAATAGCACCAAATAGCGCCAGGTATTCGAAGGGTAGTTCCTTGGAATTGGATTTCCCAAGTTTTGTTGGTTAGGTATCCAGGTAGTTTCAAAAAAACCTTGCTGAGCAAATGCCGTATTCAGAAACGAATCATTCCCCAGAGAGTCTCGGTAAAAAGAATGCCCCTTCCATTGCGGAAGGTAATTTTGTGCTTCGCTGGGCAGCAATGTATCCGCCTTCATGGTCGAGTCCTGCCCAATTACAGGGAGAAAAAGCAGAAGTAGAAGAAATAAACTGCAGAACCGGCTCACATCGCTAAATTTGCCCCAAAGATATTGGCTTGTCAGGAATTTACTTTCATATCCCCTTTTGCACCAAGGCTTGTCATTATTGCGACTTCCATTTCTCCACCTCTCTTGCGCTGAAAAACCCACTGATAGCCGCTATGGAGAAAGAATTAATCCAGAGGATAGAATCTCAAAATATTTCTTCTGTGAGCAGCATTTATTTTGGTGGCGGAACTCCCAGCCTTTTAAATGCCGGGGAAATTGCACGATTGCTGGATTATCTTTCTTCTCGGTTCACGCTTGATGGAAGAGAAATCACGCTGGAAGCAAATCCCGATGACCTCAGCCAAAGCAAGCTGCTCGAACTCAAATCGGCAGGAATCAATCGCCTGAGCATTGGTATTCAATCTTTCTTCGAAGAAGATCTGCGCTGGATGAACCGAAGCCATAATGCACAACAGGCCGAAGAATGCCTCAATAATGCCAGTGCTTTGGGTTTCAAAAAACTCAATGCCGACCTCATTTTCGGGTATCCATTGCTTAGCGATGAAAAGTGGCAGTCCAATATGGAAAAGATGCTGCACTACCCCATCAATCATCTTTCTACCTATAGCATGACAGTTGAATCCGGAACAGCACTGCATCATGCTATCCAGCATAAAAAAGAAAGACCCATGGAAGAAGGGCAGGCTGAGAAGCAATACCGGATGATCATGCAGTTTTTGGAGAGCAAAGGCTGGGACCATTATGAAATATCGAATTTCTGCCTGCCAGGCAATCCTTCTCAACACAACAGCGCATACTGGAGCGGAGAACATTACCTCGGAATTGGCCCTTCCGCCCATGGCTTTAATGGACAGCAGCGCTATTGGAATGTGGCCAATAATGCCAAGTACCTAAAAAGTATGGAAGAGGGAATATTGCCCGAAGAAATTGAAGCCCTGAGCCCAATGGATCAGCATAATGAAATGCTGCTAACCCGATTAAGAACGGCCAAAGGATTAGACCTTGCGCAATTTGAGGCGCGCTTTGGTAAATCAGCGCTTAATATGGTGATCAAATCCATTCAAACTCCTGAAATGACCGGCTATTTTGAGCTGAACCCGGATACACTTAGACTGAACAAAGAAGGTTTCTTGCTTGCGGATTATCTGATTTCTGAGCTTTTTGAAACGGAATGAGACGAGAGAGGGTGAGACATGAGAGAATACATGTTCATTGACCGAACACACAAAAGTCTAATCGGTCACAGT
>JALRIQ010000288.1 GCA_023277325.1 Bacteroidia bacterium
GGTTTCTATACGTTATCCTGAATACGACTACATCATTAATGTACAAGGTGACGAGCCTTTGATTAACCCAAAACACCTCGAAACATTAATTCAGCTATTGGGCGGAAATACGCAAATAGCTACTGCAAGCAAACAGCTTTCAGATGAGGCATCCATCCATGACCCTTCGCAGGTTAAGGTGGTTAAAAGCAAACAAAATGAGGCCCTTTATTTCTCACGCTCGGCAATTCCTTTCAATCGGGATAATACAGCGGTCAAGTATTATGGACATATCGGCCTCTATGCCTTCCACAGAGATATTCTTCAAGAAATAAGCGGACTAGCTCCCAGCGAACTGGAATTGGCGGAAAACTTAGAACAATTGCGCTGGATGGAACATGGCTACCGTATACAGGTATGTGAGGTAGATGAACCTGCTCCTTCCGTAGATACACCCGAAGGACTTGAAAAGGTCCGCAGCATATTGCGTGAACGATTAAATCAACAATGAATCAAGTAAAAGAACAGTGGTTTAATGCCGCAAAGCAGGTATTAAGTGACCGAATAAAAACCGCCGAAAAAGCGATGAAACGCGCTCAGGAAGCGGCACAGGGTGAAGAGAAGAGTTCTGCCGGCGACAAATACGAAACCGCCAGAGCAATGAGTCAGCTGGAGCGTGATATGAACGCCAAACAGTTGGATCAAGCCCTTAAAGAAATGACCTTATTGGAAAAACTGGATATTCAGAATAAAACAGTTATTGCCAATGGAGCTGCTATTCGCAGCGATAAACAACTCTATTTTATTTGCATCGGTTTAGGAAAGATTGAGTTCGAAGGAGAATCCTGCATTTTCCTTTCCCCATCTTCCCCACTTGGCAAGGAAATGATGGGCAAAAAAGCCGGTGACTCGGTAAGCTGGAACGGACAAACCCTTACAATCTCGGAGGTGTATTAATGAATTTACTTTCTGTAGAGAACCTCAGTAAGTCGTTTGGGGTAAAAACGCTTTTTAGAGACCTCAATTTCGGCATCGAGCAAGGCCAAAAAGTAGCGTTGGTTGCGCGAAATGGAGCGGGAAAGTCTACTTTACTCAAAATTCTTCAAGGCAAAGAAATCCCTGATTCAGGACAGGTCGTTTTTCGAAAAGATATCCGCGTTGGATTTCTTGAACAAGACCCTACTTTTTTAGCTGGTGAATCGGTTTATGATACTCTTTTTAATTCCGACTCCCCTCAATTGCAGGCGGTAAGGAATTATGAGCTTGCCATGGAGCATTATGAAAAGGACCCAAGCGACAAAAACCAGGAAGCCTTGCAAACCGCTATGGAAGCAGTGGAACATGAAAACGCCTGGGATTTTGAAACCAATATTCGTCAGATATTAAATCGTTTAAACATCCATGACCTGGATCAAGCGGCAACAACACTCTCTGGTGGACAAAAGAAACGGGTTGCTCTGGCGCGAATTCTCATTGAAAACCCACAATTGGTTATTCTTGATGAGCCTACCAACCACTTGGATATTGAAATGATCGAGTGGCTCGAAGCCTATTTCGACCGAAACGATATCACCCTGTTTTTGGTTACCCACGACCGTCACTTTTTGGATGAGGTCTGCACGGATATCTTGGAGCTCGACGATAACCAACTCTACCGCTATAAAGGCAATTATGCTTATTTCCTCGAGAAAAAGGCAGAACGCGAATTCAACGAAGGACGTGAGCTGGATAAAGCCAAAAGTCTATTCAAAAAAGAACTGGAATGGGTGCGCCGTCAGCCAAAAGCCCGTGGAACGAAGTCGAAGTCGCGATTACAAGAATTTGACGCGCTGAGTGAAAAGGTTCGTGGCAAAAAACGCCAGGAAGAACTTGAACTTAAGTTTAAAATGAACCGTCTTGGCGGCAAAGTCATGGAGCTGATTAAGATCAACAAGGCGTATGGCGAAAAGACCCTTATCACCAATTTTGAACATGTATTCAAAAAGGGCGAACGTATTGGTATTGTTGGAAAAAATGGGGTTGGTAAATCAACACTGCTAAATATCCTCACTGGTAAAGAAAAGGTTGACTCGGGCAAAGTTGTTCATGGCGACACCCTGGTTGTAGGCTACTATTCGCAAGAAGGACTCAAATTACCCGAAGACCAACGTGTAATTGATGTGGTCAAAGAAATTGGAAATGGTATTCCAATGGCCGATGGAACCGTATTGAATGCAGTGCAGTTACTCAAGCTCTTTCAATTCCCCCCTGATGTGCAGCATGGTTTTGTCAGCAAACTCAGTGGTGGAGAAAGGAAACGCCTGTTTTTGCTCACCATACTCATGCAAAACCCAAACTTCCTGATTCTCGATGAGCCTACCAATGATTTGGACCTCGTAACTCTGGGAGTTTTAGAAGACTTTCTCTCCAATTTCCCTGGATGTCTCCTAATCGTGACCCACGACAGGTATTTTATGGACCGTCTTACCGATCAACTTTTTGTTTTTGAGGGCAACGGTCATGTACGCGGATTTATCGGAAACTATACGGATTACCGCATTATGAAGGATATTGAGGCTTCCTCCTTCGCTGAAAAAGCTACGGCGGATGAGGAGGCTGAGCCCTTCGACTCGGCGAAAAGCCTCGCTCAGGATGACAAGGTTGAGGTTAAGACTGAGGCAGAGGTTGAGCAGAAAGACAAAAGGAAATTGAGCTTTAATGAAAAGCGTGAATTGGAGCAGCTGGACAAGCGTATACCTGAGTTGGAAGCAAAGCGGGAAGAACTGAATCAGGCATTGATTGATAATGCGAGCGATCATGAAAAGCTAATTGCATTAGGTGATGAAATGACTGCTGTAGTTGAAGAGTTGGAAATCGCTGAGTTTAGATGGCTGGAGTTGACTGAAATTGAATCCTGACTTCTCAATTTCGTAAAGTCCCAACGTCGTAAAGTCGTATTGTCGTATTGTCGTAATGTCGACTAATGGTATTTCCCCTTCCACCAGGATTTCAGTCGTTCGGCAATGTTGCGTTCTTTTTCGTTATCGCCAGGTACATAGAATTGTTCTCCTTTTACGGCGCCTGGCATAAACTCCTGTTCGGTGAAATTGCCTGGAAAATCATGGGCATATTTATAATCCTTTCCATAACCCATTTCCTTCATCAAACTGGTTGGGGCATTCCGCAAAGACAGCGGCACATCCAAATCTCCTGTTTCCGAAACCCGTTTCAGGGCCACTCCAATTGCCTTGTAGGTGGAATTGCTTTTCGGCGCTGTGGCTAAATAAACAGCTGCCTCCGAAAGAATTATCCGTGCTTCTGGATAACCAATGACGTTAACCGCCTGAAAACAGGCATTGGCTACCACAAGCGCATTGGTGTCGGCAAGTCCGATATCTTCAGAAGCGAAAATCAACATGCGGCGTGCGATAAAAAGCGGGTCTTCTCCTGCCCTAACCATACGCGCCAAATAGTATAAGG
>JALRIQ010000289.1 GCA_023277325.1 Bacteroidia bacterium
CCCTATCGGACTCGGCGGTATCACCCTCAAATCATACGATACCAATGCCATGGTCTACCTGAGCATCAGAGAGGAAGAGCAGGCCAATTATGCCTTCAATGAAGTAACTGTCTTTCGCCAACCGGGTGTAAACCAATTCGATTTGGCTCTGGGCGTGGAAATTCCGGTTATCCATCAAAGCAATGCCGATGATGGCTATAAGTTTCATACGGTAAGAAGTGGTGAAAACCTGGGCGTAATTGCCCGAAATAACCGCACAAGCGTGAGCCAAATTAAATCCTGGAACAACCTGCGCAGCGACCTGATTCGTCCGGGACAAAAACTGATTGTGGGCATGATCTACCGCCCCGTTGTGCAGGAAGAAACCCATTATAACGATATCTATTGTTTGCCGGCTATGGATGGTCCTGTTGCTGTGGCTTGTCAGTTGCCAGCGCTTTCAACGAGTGTTTATATTCGTCACTTGCCCGCTACGCCATTGCAGAACTCAGGCATCATCTATGGCATCAGCCTGGAAAATACCCGCACCAGTGGCATCCTTTACCATACTATTGGCGTGAACGGTGCCCAATATTCGCATTTCTGCAAGGCCCAATATTTTGCGGAACAGATTACGGCCCTCAAACCAGATTTGATCATCTTTTCACTGGGGACCAACGAAGCCTTTGCCACCGAACTGGGCGAACAAGAATTGTATGGATGGATTGATAGCCTGGTGTCTACCCTTTCCACGCAAAATCCGGAATCGGCACTCATGATTTGTAGTCAGCCGGATACCTACAAACGCAGACGCTATAAAAATGAACGCAACCTCATGATTCAGTCGACCTTAAAGAGTTATGCGAATAACCGCTATACGGCCTTTTGGGACATGAATGAAGTAATGGGAGGTTATGGATCTATGAACGATTGGTACCGCGCCGGACTCACTGCCCGCGATAAGGTCCACTTTTCATCGGGTGGTTACCGACTACAAGGAAAACTATTGTACAATGCCCTAATGGGAGGTTATGCAACTTATCGAGCAACTGGACATCCATAAAATCAGCGAGATATTCGTTTATGATGCAAAGTCGCCTCTGGTATTTAGCAGCGGCCTCTTCCTGCTCCTCTTTTTGGCGTTTTTTGGCATCTATATCCTTACCCAAAAAGCCCAGCGCCTGCAGATTGTCTATACCGTTTTATTCTCCCTCTTCTTTTATTATAAGTCGTCGGGATTCTATTTCTGGGTATTGATTGTCTCCACCCTTATCGACTACCAAATCGGGAATGCACTTTTCCGCGAAACGCGTGAAGCCAGACGGAAGCTATTGTTGGTATTGAGCTTGGTATCCAATCTGGGCATCCTGGCTTATTTTAAGTATACCGACTTCGGCATCCGAAATATCAACGCCATTGCGGGAACGGAAATTCCAGAGCTGGACATCTTCCTTCCGGTGGGTATCTCTTTCTATACCTTCCAAACGCTGAGCTATAGTATTGATATCTACAGAAGACAACTCACTCCGGCCAAGAACATCATGGACTTCGCCTTCTTTG
>JALRIQ010000290.1 GCA_023277325.1 Bacteroidia bacterium
AAACAGCCCCGGCGTAAGTTCTCAGCGGATCGTAACAACGGTCACTGCGACTGCTGGGCAGACGACATTCACGCCATCGAGTGGTTACACCGTTGGCTACTTAGACGTGTACCTGAACGGCGTCAAGCTGATTAACGGTCAGCCGCAAAAAATCTATAGCCGGTATATCAGTCAGACGCCCAATGCCTGGGCAGGAATCTACTTACAAAACCGACTTCGCGCCTACGGTTATACCATCTCCCGGCAGCTTTTCAGTGCCAGTGGCGAAAACATCATTGCCTATAAAGAAGGAAATCTATACCCCAATAAGGCGTTTGTAATTTGTGCGCATTATGATGCCATCGCTATTCCCTACGACCAGGCGGTAGGTGCCGACGACAATGCCTCAGGTTGTGCTGCGGTAATGGAAGCAGCGCGACTTTTAAAAGACAGCGACTTCCCCTTTTCGCTCTATTTTGTATTCTTTGATGAAGAAGAACAAGGATTGATAGGAAGCAATGCGTTTCAGGAGCAGTTTGACTACGACCAACATGAAATTCGAGCGGTATTCAATTTGGACATGATTGCCTATGATGATAACCTCGATAACAGAGCAGAGATCCATACCCGTCCTTATGCAAATAGCATTGAGCTGGCGAATAAAATTATCGGACTGAATGATACCTTCCAAATTGGACTTGACCTCAGCATTAAAAATCCGGGAACCACGGCCAGCGACCATGATGCTTTTTGGCAAAATGATAAAACGGCCATTTTATTAATAGAGGATAAAATGGATTTTAACCGGTATTACCATACCAAGTTTGATTCTATCCAGTATTTCCATGATTCCTTCTTTTTTAAAAACACCCAATTTGCTATCGCTGCACTGTGCTGGTTTGCCTCCGATAAGGACAATACGCTGCAGCTAAAAAGTATGGAAGAGCCAGAGCTGAGCCTCTATCCTAACCCAACGAGCGGAAAGCTTACCTTTATTCATGAAAAAGCTGGGAACCTTAGCATCTATAGCATGGATGGCCGGCTGCTTAGCACGTTCTCAACACTTGCCGGTCATAATGAAATTAGCTTGGATCCCGTAAACGAAATACAGCACGTCATTGTGAAGTTTCGCACAGAAGAACACGCCTTCCGCCCGAAATTGCTACTTTTGACTCCCTAGATGAGAAAGTTTGTTTATTGTTTGCTGATTGCCAGTGTATGGATGGCATGCTCTGAAGCAAATCCAGATCCTGAGGTAAAAACCACCAAGGAAGTAATGCACGGCGCGGATGTGCAGTATTCCTTCGACAGTCTTCATATTGAAGGAAAGGATACTCTGGATTTCGAATTGGCCTTAAAACCCATTCCGAATCATTTTATAATGGCGCAGGTGGAGACCGATTCTTTTATTGAAACCCATATCTATCCTGACCTTTCCTTATTGATTCGTCAGAATAAAGATACCTTGCTAATCACAAAAGATAGTCTGCTGCAGTTCGTTAATGAAAGCTACCTAAATGAAGCTTTGATAGAAGACATCAACCTGATACTTTTTGAGCCAAGTCGTCCTTTTTATCTGATAGAATTTGCCGTGCGCAAACCCAATGAAAGCTTCCAGTTCCATTTTCAGGCCTTGGTGGAAGGCGAAGACTTCTTAATTTCTATTGTTGATGAATAGATTGTTCCTTATCCTTTTCCTTTTAATAGGCTCAGCCGCATCAGCCGATACGCTGGAAGTTATCTTCCGTTATTATAATGCCGACGGACAAATCCAATCCGAGCCACTCTCCTGTTCTGCAAGTAATGGATGGGCCAAGCAAATTGCTGCTCCTGATGCAGCGGGTTGGCAACACTGGCAACTCAGCACAGTAGAGAAATCCTATCAACTTGTATTGAAAGGGAAACACGACAGCATTGCAGTAGAAATTGAGGTGCATAACAAATACAAGAACACGGTGCGTAGTCTTGTTATCAATCGTCTCCAGGTAAGACCTCAAGCCCAGGTTATGAAGGTAAATGAACTCACCTGCAAATGGACGGGAAGCATTGCCTACCCTATCGAATACAGATTCAATAACCCGCTTGATGGAGCAAACTTGCACCTGGAAACCCTTCGTTGTGAGCGGACCCTGGATAGCCTGAACCTCACGCTGTATTTCCTTTCCGATTCGGTGATGCTCTACAAATGCGGTAAAAATGAAGCCTTGTTCTTTAAGTATTACCTCTCGAGCACCGGACATTTCATTCGCGAAGCATCCAATTATTCCTGCACGGAGTTCACCAACGAGGAAGAACGCCGCTTGTATGAAATCCTAAACCGTTTGAATTCGACCATTCAATATGAATTTCAGGGTAAAAAACTGGTCCTGAAAGACAGCTTTTGCTATTGGGAATTTAGCTTCGAATAAACCTCGCTTTCTTGGGTCAAGTGCCGCTTGAGGATTACCTTTGCATCTAATTCTTCTGGCCCAACACCTATCCTAATCAACATCCACTGTACTTAACTGAAGCATCCGAATGAGTGATAATCCCATAAATTCTAACACCATTCGTGATATCCAAACGCTGGAAGACATTGAGCTATTGGTGCATACTTTCTATGGACATATTCGCCAAGATGCTTTGTTAGGTCCGATATTCAACGGACATATATCTGATGAAAAATGGCCAGAGCATTTGCATACGCTAAGCAAATTTTGGGAAGTCAACCTGCTCGGCGATACAGGGTTTCGGGCTAATCCTAGAGCCAAGCATCTTGGTGTTGACAAAAACCTTGACTATGACGTAAAACCCGCCCATTTTGAACGCTGGTTGCAATTATGGTTTGGTACCATCGATAGCTTATTTGCAGGCACCATAGCCGAACAAGCCAAGATGCGGGCAATGAATATGGCCAATGGACAATTCGCCATGATGGTAAGAAACCGTCCGGGAAGTCACTCCTTAATTTAACCGACCTACGCTTAGCTACGGTTCATAGATTCTTCCATTTCTCCACACATAATTAGTTGACCTTTGTTACCCCTATAGAAAACAAAGGAAATGGAGATAGATAAAACAAAACCCGTATTGGTAACTGGAGCGACTGGATATGTTGCAGGCTGGCTTGTAAAAAGATTATTAGAAGAAGGATTAACCGTGCATGCAGCGGTGCGAAACCCCAATGATGAAAAGAAATTGGCCCACCTCAATACCCTGGCCGCTGCTAGTCCCGGAAAGATTGTCTATTTCGCCGCCGACTTGCTAAAAGACGGCTCTTATTCAAAGGCTATGCAAGGATGTGAGTTGGTATATCACACAGCCTCTCCTTTTACCAGCATCGTAAAAGACCCTCAGCGTGACTTAATTGACCCTGCATTACTCGGTACAGAGAATGTACTCAAAAGCGCTATGGAAACATCCAGCGTAAAGCGTGTGGTGGTTACCAGCAGTTGTGCCGCTATCTATTCCGATGCCATTGATTGTGTGAATGCGCCAGGCGGTGTATTGACGGAAGAAATCTGGAATACAAATTCATCACTCCGTCATCAACCCTATTCCTATTCAAAAACCCTGGCTGAAAGAAAAGCATGGGACATGGCGGGCAGTCAGAAGCAATGGGATTTAGTGACCATTAACCCCTCTTTGGTTATGGGTCCTGCGTTAAACGCGTCTAATGTGACTTCCGAAAGTTTCACCATCCTCAAACAAATTGGCGATGGCACTTTGAAGTTTGGCGCACCAGAAATGGGAATTGGAATTGTAGATGTTCGTGATGTAGCCGAAGCGCATTTCAAAGCAGGCTTTACACCCAAAGCAAAAGGTCGTTATATCACCTCTGCGCACAATACCAACCTCTTCGAAATTTCTCAAACTCTGGTTCCTAAATTTGGTGATAAGTACCCGCTACCCAAGTCGAAGGCTCCAAAATGGCTATTGATGCTGGTGGGTCCAATCATCAATAAAAACCTGAGTCGTGAATTTATCCGCAAGAATGTGGGCATTCCGTTTAAGGCCGATAATAGCAAAATCAAAAAAGAACTGGGTATGGGTTTTCGTCCGCTTCAGGGAACCATGGAAGATTCCTTCCAATCCTTGATTGATGCGAAGTTGATTCAGTTTTAGTCGAGGTTATCAGACAGCTAGACTGCCAGACAATCAGACAATGAGACCACCAGATACCTGACTGCGTGCGTCGAAGCTTATCCCGTATAATTATCGGGAGAAGCATAGGAGCAGCGGGCAAATCATAATGGAACCTTGGAGTTGGGTTACAAGCTTGACTATAGCTATAAAAATTCAAAAAAAATTACCGTCACTGTAGTTGGAGGCCAAGGTTCAACGCACTTCATCAATCTTTTCACTAATGAGACGGGTTCAGGGTCTGTGAATTTTCAATATAATGATAGAAAATGTTCCGAATTCATGGGCTATTATGATAGCCTTGAAATCAATAACATAACCTAGTATCAAGTTGTAGGTAACCTTTCAAGTGGAAGCTATTAAACTGGGTTCATGTTGCCAGAAATATTGGCTTCATCTCATATATTTATTTCGACAATAGCGGTGGAATAGGCCGTGGAGGAGATTGTTTACTGATCGACATATTTAAAGGACAACACTCCTATAAACGAGAACTTGGATGACAAGTTGCTGAAATCTGCAATCAAAGAAAGCCAAGAGATTTACATAAGGGATGTCATTGGTTCGGGCATATACGATGAGTTGCAAGACCAAGCGTATAACGGCACTTTAACAACGCCTAACACGACTTTGTTAGATTCTTACATTGCACCTTGCCTAAAGTATTACACGCTTACAGAGGCGATGCTACCTATGACGTTCAAATTTATGAACAAAAGCGTAGCATCTCGCAATAGTGAGAACGCTACGCCCGTATCAACACAAGAACTAACACTAATAGAGCAAAGATACAGAGATAAAGCGGAATACTACGCAGAGCGTTTACGTGATTATCTCAAAGAGAATCCTACTGTATACCCTAAATTCTTGAATCCTGGTACTGGCTTTGATGTTATCCGCCCGAAAAATACTGCCGTATTAGGTGGGTTCTACTTGCCTGGTACAGATGACGATTGTTTTTACAACTATGACTTCCCCGAAAAATAAATGGCGGTTA
>JALRIQ010000291.1 GCA_023277325.1 Bacteroidia bacterium
GTCCGAAGGTCCAAATGGAATCGTAGGTAGAAAGGTCGGTAGCCCACAAGAAGCTTTGCTGACGCAACTCAAAAGATACCGGGAAGAAGCGGAACAAGGCAAATAAGATTGGCATCTGCAATAACATTGGGATACATCCACCCAATGGGTTTACACCTGCCTTGCGGTAAAGCTTCATGCTTTCGGCCTGCATCTTTGCCGGGTCTTTGCCAAACTTCTCCTTCAGCTCATCCATCTCTGGTTTCAATACACGCATTTTCGCTGTTGAGAGATGCGATTTATACACCAATGGGAACAAGCCCGCCTTGATAATCAAAGTAAGAAGCAGGATGATTAATCCGAAACTTCCAATGTATTGATTGAGGAAGTTAAATACTGGAATTACCAAGAACCGGTTCACCCAGCCAAATATCCCCCAGCCCAATGGCACGAGGCGCTGAAGTTCATAACCTTGTGCTTTTAAGATTTGGTAATGGTTTGGGCCAAAATAGAAGGCCATTTCTACCTTTTCAGAAGATGTGCCATCCATATCCAAAAACCAGGTAGCCTTCATGCCTTGCACTTTGTCGGTAGACTGCAATTCAATGGTAGCCATTTCAGCGTCCTCAAAGCCTTTTTCGCCGCGAGCGATAAGTGTTGAGTTAAAGAATTGTTGTTTGAAAGAAACCCATTCTAAACTACCACCTTCTGCTTTTACCTCTTCGTATTTGGTTTCTGTGATATTGTCGTGATCCCCATTTTTAAACTGGTAGAATACCGACGACATATTCTTTTCGTTTTCCAGTGACTGCTCTTGAAGCGGTAACTCCAAGGACCATTCAACCTGGAAATCGTTATTGCTTAAGGACTGTACTTTGTCGAACCCTTTGGTTACCAAGTCGTAGTTCACCATGAACCCGTCTTTCTTCAAAGTATAAACCTGGCTGATGGATACTTGCTCGTTTAAAGCAGCAGTCATCGTCAGCGTAGCAGAATCTCCGCTAACACTTACCTGGGTTGCGCTTGGGGTAAAGTATAACTCGTCCGTACGAATCTGACGGCCATCATTACTTACAAACGTATAGTTTAGGTGATTGTCGCTTCCTTCAAAAAGCACCAAAGGTTCTTGGGTTTCTTCCCCTTCTTTTTTGGCGCGTAGGTAAGGCTTTAACCAAACTTTAGTGGGGAACCCACCTTTGTGGCTGAGTTCCACCTGAATTTTTTCGTTTTCAAGAACAGCAATTCCATCTTCGCCCATTGCCAAAGCAGCAAAAGTTCCAAAACGCGTGCCCGCCATAATGGAATCCTCCACCTGACGAATACTATCTGGTCTTGCCTCAATAGCAGATTGAACCTGAGCAATCGAATCTTGCTTTCTTACTTGAACCAGAGCAGCTATACTGTCTTGTTCTCTCTTTAGTCGCTGTGCCTCCTCTACGGTAGGTTGGTTAATGAAGATGGTCCCAATCAGTATTAAAAATATCAGGGTGAGACCAATAACCGAATTTCTATCCATCATTTTAACGGGTGCAAAGGTAATAGATTCGACTGAGCTTTGGCAGTGATTTAACATCGATTGCAAGAGGTCAATCTATTTCTGCGTACTTTTGTTCCTCTTTTTAAAAATGAGTCAGAAAACGGTAGCTCCAGAAGTAGAAGAAGGCATGGTGGAAGTGTTCGGTGCACGTGAACACAACCTCAAAAATATAGATGTTTCATTTCCAAGAAATCAGCTTGTTGTAATTACTGGAATGAGCGGCAGTGGGAAGTCATCCCTGGCTTTTGATACCATCCATGCCGAAGGTCAGCGCCGTTATATGGAAAGTTTTTCTGCTTATGCCCGTCAATTTATGGGCAATATGGAAAGACCGGATGTCGATAAAATTAATGGACTCAGTCCGGTAATTTCTATCGAACAAAAAACGGTGAGCCGCAATCCTCGCTCCACTGTGGGCACGATTACCGAAATCTACGACTTCCTGCGTTTGCTTTTTGCCCGTGTGGCCGAAGCCTATTCCTATGAAAGTGGGGCGAAGATGGTGAGGTTCTCCGAAGAGCAAATCAAAACAACCCTTCTCGAACAATTTGAAGGAAAAAAAGTAAGCCTTCTGGCTCCTGTTATCAAAGGAAGAAAAGGACATTACCGCGAATTATTCGAGCAATTAAGAAAACAAGGCTATCAAAAGGTGCGCATCGATGGCGAGCTGCAAGACATGAAGCCAAAGATGCAGGTTGATCGCTATAAACTTCATGATATCGAAGTGCTTATCGACCGTATCGAACTAGGAGAAAAGTCTAGGGTTCGTTTGGCGCAATCCCTTCAAACAGCCATGAAACTGGGCAAAGGACTCGTTGGGGTATTGGAAGACGAAAGCGGACAATACCTGCAATACAGCCGCTTTTTAATGGATCCAGGTTCCGGGATTTCTTATGATGAGCCGCAACCGAATAGCTTTTCCTTTAACTCACCCTACGGACATTGTCCGAAATGCCATGGAATAGGCACTGTAAGTGAAGTAGAAATCACCAACCTGATTCCAAACCCGAAGCTGAGCATCAACAGAGGTGGATTAACCCCTTTGGGAGATGTGAAGGAAAACTGGACATTCCAGCAACTCAGAGCAATTGCCAAGGCATATAAATTCAGTCTCGCTGACCCTATTGAGCAAATCCCTGAAGAGGCCATGCAAGTCATCTTGTACGGTAGTGATGAAACTTTCCAGGTAAAATACACCTACAGCACGGGTCGACAGCAGATGTATGCAAGTACATTTGAAGGTATCATTCCGATGATTGAGCGCTCCTTTCATGAAAAATCATACGACAGCATCTACCGCTGGGCCGAGGAATTCATGAGCGAAACAACCTGTCCGGAATGCCAGGGAGGCCGTCTCAAAAAAGAGTCTTTGTACTTTTTGATTGATGGGAAAAATATTGCGGAACTCAGTCAGATGAGCATATCTAATTTGCATGATTGGTTGAACGACCTTCCATCCCGACTTACAGAAAGGCAAAATGTAATTGCTGTTGAAATCTTAAAAGAAATTAATAACCGACTTGGCTTCTTGCGCGATGTTGGTCTCGATTACCTTACCGTTAACAGCCCTTCAAAAATTCTCTCCGGAGGAGAAGCTCAACGAATCCGTCTTGCCACGCAAATTGGCTCTCAATTGGTAGGGGTGATGTATATCCTCGATGAGCCAAGTATTGGACTACACCAGCGCGACAATCATAAACTTATTCAATCCTTAAAAAACCTGCGTGATTTGGGCAACTCTGTCATTGTGGTTGAACACGATAAGGAAATGATGGAAGAAGCCGACTTTATTATCGATGTCGGACCCCATGCTGGAATTCACGGCGGACAAATTGTTGCGCAAGGAAAACTGGCTGACATCCTCAAAGCACCAACCATTACGGGCGACTTCCTGAGTAGCAGAAAAGAGATTGCCATTCCTGCCGAAAGAAGAAAGGGAAATGGACATTTTCTCGAATTGCAAGGATGCACAGGGAATAACCTGAAAAATGTGTCGGTGAAATTTCCATTGGGACAGCTCATCTGCGTAACCGGTGTTTCTGGAGGAGGAAAATCGAGCTTAATTAATGAGACCCTCTACCCTATTTTAAATCAACATTTCTTCCGCTCCCATAAAAAGCCATTGCCTTATAAAAAGGTAAAAGGACTGGAGCATTTGGATAAGGTTATTGAAATCGACCAAAGTCCGATTGGCCGCACACCGCGTTCAAATCCCGCAACCTATGTTGGGGTATTCGATGATATTCGGAAATTATACGCTGAGCTGCCTGAGGCAAAAATCAGAGGCTATAAACCTGGCCGTTTTTCCTTCAATGTAAAAGGAGGACGTTGCGAAACCTGCAAAGGTGGCGGCATGCGCTTGATTGAGATGAACTTCCTTCCCGATGTTTATGTGCGTTGCGAAGAGTGCGGAGGGAAACGTTATAACCGGGAAACTCTTGAAGTTCGCTACCGTGGCAAATCTATTTCTGATGTGCTGAATATGGATATTGAGCATGCGGTAGAATTTTTTGAGAACATGCCCCAAATCCATCGAAAAATTAAGGCCATGGCTGAGGTTGGCCTTGGTTATATTACACTTGGACAAAGTTCCGTTTCGCTTTCTGGTGGAGAGGCACAACGTGTGAAATTGGCTACCGAACTTTCGAAAAAAGATACAGGAAATACCTTCTATATTTTTGATGAGCCAACTACAGGCCTTCATTTTGAAGATGTTCGGGTATTGATGGATGTCTTGCAAAAACTCGTGGATAAAGGGAATACCGTATTGGTTATTGAACACAATATGGATGTAATCAAAGTGGCTGATCACCTTATCGACCTAGGTCCTGAAGGCGGTCATGGAGGAGGCGAAATTATCGCAACAGGCACTCCAGAAGAACTCGTACAAGTGAAGAAAAGCCATACAGGCCAATTCTTGAAAAAAGAATTGAGTTGATTAAAAATCAATAAATCTAGATCACAGTAAATTTAAGAGGGGATTAATCCTTTCGCCTTTACATTATTTCAATCGTAAGGAAATCACAAACTCAGTTCCTTCATTCTCCGAGCTGGTAAAGTCGATACTTCCTCCGGATGTTTCAATAATCTGTTTTGTGATGGCCAAGCCTAAACCCATACCTGAATTTTTAGTGCTAAAGCTTGGTGTGAAAATGCGCCTAGCAATCTCATCAGGCATACCACAACCATTGTCTTTGATGCGGATTACGGCAAAATCCTCCTCTTTCACCATGCTTATTTCAATACGTCCTTTTCGGTCATCGGGCACTGATTGAATGGCATTTTTCAGGATATTATGGAAAGCACGTGAAAGTTGATTTTTATCCGCAGAAAGTACCATCTTTTCTTTATCTGCGCTAAAGTTGATATCTACCTCAGGTGAATTGAAATATAATTCCACCGCAGAACTGAGCACTTCAGATAATTCAAACTCTTCAATCTTGGCAGCAGGCATCTGCGCAAATGATGAAAACTCCGTAGCAAGCAAAGAGAGACTATCAATTTGCTCAATCAATACAGATGTTACCCGTTTAAATGTTTGTTCGAGATTTTCATTTTGATTAGACCAGGCCCTCTGCAAATGTTGAACACTCAGCTTCATTGGAGTTAGTGGGTTTTTTATCTCGTGGGCAATCTGCTTGGCCATCTCCTTCCATGCGTCTTCACGTTCACTCTTAGCCAATAATTGGGCACTTTGATCAAGCTGGTCAACCATGGAGTTATATTGCCGCACAAGTTGGCCTATCTCGTCCTGTTGCCGCCATTCCAAACGTTCGTTTCTATTCCCTAGTCGCGTTTCAGCCAATCGGGCTTGAATCAATGTCAGCGGTAAAGTAATACGCTGTGAAATCAAGTAGGCCAGGATTCCTGCTACGATAAAGAAGAACACATAGATATTGATGAAGTTTTCCAAAAATGATGAAAGCTCCTGTTTCAACTCCTTTTCATTGGAGAAGAAAGGCACGTTCATGTAGGCAATCAATCGGTGATTGCCATCGAATATGGGTACATAGGAAGCCAGGTATTCCAGCTTCCCTACTCGTTCGGTTTGGGTATGCTGAGACCGTCCTTCTATCGATATTTTCGTGTAGGCTATTGGGTTGATCTTATCCAAAAGCACCCCACTCTGGAAAATTCGCATCTGGGTGCTCGCGAGCAATTGACCCTCTAAATTAAAGAGGTTGATATCGGTATTATAAAATTCCGCGAGCTGATTCAAGTAGGCTGCCAACTCATCATTATACGACATCATCTCCCCAAAACGACGCTCATTTTCGATGGCCGATAAAATCGATTTCACCTTGCTATCAAGCCGTTCGTTTTGTCTTTGGCTGTATTTAAAGGTGATGTATTGAATGGTAAAGTATCCTGTGAGGAGCAGAGCAATCAGCACTATTCCAATCATAGATAGCTGAATACGGGTACTGAAATACAAACCACGGAACTTCCGGTAAGGAAGGAATCTACCCATCCATGAATAAAAAGAAGCCAGTTGCCGTTTTTTACCTCCAAAACGAGCCAGCGCTATACGCAGCCATATGAAGAGGGTATTGATCGCAAAGACCAGAAAAGTAAACAAGCTGAACGTGAGAAACAGAAAGGAAAAAATGGTAACAGGCTCAATAAATGAATCCCGTTTTTTGGATATGACTACCATGATTCCTCCATCACCAGCCTTCAGCAAATGTGAATACCCCTCACTCGTAGTAAAATGATCCGATTTTGCATAGTCGAAACTATAGTTCAGGGCATAGGGGAACGCACCACTCTGACTGATCAAAGAGCCATCTTGATAAATCGCATACGAGTAATCGTTTAAGACATCAGATTGCTCATCGGTATTGGACAATAACTCGGTAAAAATCTTTTCATCCTGGATGAATTTCGGTTTGAGCAAGATGAACAGCTTACCCAGAGTAGCCTTTTCGGTACACACCTCATACTTGGCGATATAACCAAAACGCAAGGAAGGGTCATTCACAAAATAAAAATGATTACTCAGCGTGCTTTGAGTTCTGGTATTATAGACGTCCTCGAGATAGGCATAGCTGTAATCATTCATTTCCTTGAATGGATTCCCCAGCGTGTCAAAGTCAAAAATATCCATCTCAAAGCGTGAAAGATATCCCGTGAAGTAGAGTTGCTTTATTCGTTTTTCTAAAAGCGATTTTTGAAGAACAGGACTCCGGAAATACTCGCGGATAAATGCGTCGTATTCCAACTTCGTTTCTATATCCAGAAACACAGATTCCGCGCTGAGGTCTTTTGGTGAAAAAATCTTCTCAGCCAGCTCCTCCCGAAGTTTTCTTTCCTTATCATGGATAGTGCGATAAAAAAGCGAAGAAGCAAAAACCGAAACGATAAAAAGAATCGCAATAGTCTTTTGAAAATAGTTCTGCGTAATTACCAGCTGGTAGGTGATGTATACCGCAACCAAATAGGAAATTGATTGAATGGTTAGCACGTATTCAAACAATCCTGAAAGCCAGTAGCCTCCCAAAAATAGGAATACCGAAATGGCAAATTGCGAAACGAGGGCTTTATTGTCGAGTCCTGTGCGTTGGACAGTAATTACCAAAATATTGACTCCCAGAAAATGGATGGTCAACAGCATCGCCGCTATGAGCAATCCGAAGCCGGTAAGTATCCCCGAATTCAGAATATTAGTCACATCAAAATTGAGCGAAGAATCATTAATCAATGACTGCAAAACACCCAGGAGCAATGCGGTAAACACCAACATACCCGTGAATAATAAAGTAGGGACCCCTCTTTTACTGAGCAAATCCCAATTGAATCGGGAACTATCTCTGGAAACCAGAAGAACCCCCTTAAAGGCTGAAAAGGTTAGGATAAAAAGAATTACTGTATCGACCAGTAAGTCTCCCAAACTAGGAACCCACACATTTAGGGAGTAGATATCCGGATGAAACCATTCATATTCATGCAGAAAATCAGGGTAATCCAGCCAATGAGTCAAGCCCCTCAACCCAAGCAGGCAAACTGCTAAAAACAACCAGGCCCAGCGAAAAGAATAACGATGCTCTAAAAATTCAAACGAATTGAAAAGAAAGATGGATAAGAAGGCAATTCCGAAAAACAGAAATACTTTCAGGAAAAAAGGACTATCAGGTAATGCTGGGTTTTTAAAACTTACATAATGAGGGTGATTCAGCACATTGTTTCCAATGCGGATATCATCCGGACCTTCGGCATGATGGGTGAACTCTGCCTTCGATCGAATTGGAAGATCCGAATTGAATCCTTCATCCAACAGCGGATTATTGCTGACCTGATATTGACGGTAAAGCGGATAACAAAGCATCGTGCTTGTTCGTCCTTCAATTACATTGTCGTAGAGGTACCATCCTCTTTTTATCTGCGCCAGTCCGAATCCTGCAGAATCCTGATAGGAAGAAATGCTCTCATCAATGGCAACGCTGGTCCAGTATTTAAGCTGACCATCCTCAAACCGAAGCGCCATTACTTTCATTGACCGCAACTTGGCTATAAGCTTCGCATCAAAGGTCCCAGAACGGACTTTAGCCATAATAGCTGTATCCAAACGAACAGCTTCGAAGTCTTTCTGCTTTTTAAGAATCAGGCGGTCGATGGTGACCCCATAAACTTCTTCCGCTTGTTGATAGCGAAAGCGACTGCTGATAAGCCCTTCTATCAAGATGAAGAGTACAGCAAACACCAACCACTTCGTATTTACAGCGAAAAACTTTTTCATTACTTAAGCCCCTACAAACATCTCGCCTATTTGAGTTTTACATCCAAGGCGTCACGCAGTCCATTCCCAACAAAATTAAAGGACATCACCAAAAGCATGATAGCAAGTCCTGGAATAATGGCAAGATAAGCACTATCCAAGACGATATAGCCGTAATGCTCCTTGATCATTTGTCCCCATGAAGGTGCTGGTGCTTGAACACCCAGGCCCAAAAAGCTCAATCCAGCCTCCAATAAAATGGCTGAGGCAAAGTTAGCAGCAGCTACTACAGTGAGCGGACCTACCAAATTGGGCAAAATATGACGGAATAAAATGCGCAAGTCAGATAGGCCCAAAACCCGCGCAGCCTCGACAAACTCTTTCTCTTTTAGGCCCAATACCTGACCTCGAACAAGTCGCGCCACATCGACCCACATGCTCAATCCAATAGCAACAAAAATTTGCCAAAGCCCCTTCCCTAAGGCCAAAGCAAATGCAATGACCAATAGCAAGGTGGGTAATGACCAAATAATGTTCATGAGCCACTGTATTCCACGATCAATTCCTCCTCCATAGTACCCAGACAAACTTCCGAGAACTATGCCCACAAACATGGAGATAAAAACGGCAATCAAGCCCACAGAAATGGAGATACGTGCGCCCAGCAACATCCTGCTTAACATATCTCGTCCAAAGCGGTCAGTTCCCAGGTAGAAAGTGCGTTCAATGATATGCTCCTCATTTGAAAAGCCTTGCGGAAATATCCCGAGGTCAAAACGGCGGGTTTCAGCTAGTGTCGGATCATCATAGAATTCGGTTATTTCTATTGAATCATTAAGCAGCTGATACGTGAGTAGCGGAATTTCCTGATAGTCCGATGAGGAACCTAAAAAAAAGTCTTTCCAGGAATGAATGGTTTGTTCGACCATTGGAACCCGTAAAAACTTCACTTGAAACCCTGGAGGATGTGCAGCAAGAGGCAGGTGAATAGCATTGGCTTGCGGAGTTGAGTCAGGAGATAAAGGAACAGCAAAAAGACTTAAGACCGCAGTTAGAAGGATAAAGCCGAACCCAAAACTAGCCAGCTTATTCTTTTTAAATTTTTTCCATCTATCCTTATTCTGCTGACTCATTGTTGCTCCAAATAGGCAAAACCAAGCGATGTCAATTGATAGCGGTATTCTTTGAGCTTGTCTGCATCATAAATAATACGGCTTCTCCAAGAGTTACTGGTTTCATCCCACTCTAAAATGCGAAGAATTTTCTGACGAACCAAACTTCTCAGGCAATCGCCGAGGATATAAGGACTTTCCTTGAATTCAGCCAGTATGGTTTCATAGGTTTCGGCATGCACAAGCATCCCTAAAATCTTTGATTCGTATTGATCTAATTCGATTCCGCTTACTTTCTTCCCTTCCATCTATAAGGAACAAATTTACCCAGCAGTCCAATGCAAAACACATAAATAACCTGAAATACTTCGGAGAGCCAAAAATTTCTTTTCAAATGTTCCATTGCATAAAAAGGCAGACTCTTTCTATAAAACTGATACTCAATGAATCCTTTGCCCAGAAGCAAAATGACAAGTGCAATTAAAAATTCAATTCTCCAGAAGGAGAGAAATGCATTGGAAACAATAAAAAAGGTAAGCAACCATACTCCTGCCATTTCCCAGCTCACTTCTTTTCTTTCAAATTGTCCACTCTTTGATGCCCAGCGTATTCGCTGAGAAATAAAATCCGATAGCGACAATACAGGCCGTGTATAGACAATCGCTCTACTATCCTTACAAAATCCAACTTTGTCTGGATATTTTGCATGGATTCGGTGCATCAAAAATTGGTCGTCACCAGAAGCAATTGCATCGTTTCCTTTATATCCGCCAATTTCATGAAAGACATCCTTTTTATAGAGAATATTCGCTCCATTGCACATGGTTGGTTTATTCCGAAAAATAGCGGCAGCTCCCAGGGTAATTAACCCCGAAAACTCAAGCGCCTGCCAGCTACCAAACCACGATTTATCCGTATTAAACTGCACAGGACCTGAAACAAAGTACTTCTTCTTTTCCCGGGCATAAGCCAATATGGAGGATATCCATTCGGGTTGAACCTGACAATCCGCATCAGTACAAATAACCCATTCAGATGTTATGCGGTTTACACCGTAGGATAGCGCACTTTTCTTACCGGACTGCCCTTGTGGTAATTCACCTAATTTTAGGAAAGAATAATCTTGTTTTACCTCATTCAACCATGCCACAGATCCATCTGTGCTATGATCATCGATTAGTAAAACCTCAAGATTAGCGTGCGTTTGTGCCTTTAATGAGCGAAGTAATTCAGGCAAATTTTCTCTTTCGTTGCGCATGGCAACGAGCACCGAAACCGAGACGGTTGGATCTGCATCACCTTTAAAATCATTTTCTCCCGACCATGCCTTAGTGGATTGAACAAAGAGTCGGATATACCAAATCAGACAAAGAAGCTCAAGAAAAATCAGGCTATAGATCCACATCCTTATTCTTATTCAATAAAAACATAAAGGCCCCTATCATACCTGGTAGAAACAGATTGATCAACCAAATGGCATAGGAAGCAAAAAGTATCGGGGCATTTAATTCAGGAGCAACCTGAAACGCATAATGCGCGGCAATACCCCTGGTAGTAATTTCCAACATGGCGACAGTAGGAATAATGCTTTGAATTAAAAACATCAAACCCACACCCTGTAGTGAAATTCCAAAACTTAAATCCAAATCCAGGATCTGAAACATACAATAAAACTGCAGGCTAAATACCCCATAGCGCATTGCAGAATACATGAGGGTAAGCCAAAGTTGACGTGCATGCAGATGTCTGATAGGAATAAAATACTTCAACCATTTTCTTGGTAAGGAAAAGAAGCGAAATAATACCACCAATCGGTCGACATTAAAGAATAAGAATAAAAGTGCCAGAGTAAGACAACCCAAAAACACAGCTCCTAATAACCACTCAAGAGGTTCCTCAGCAAAGAAAAAAAGCGCTGCAGTGGCACCAAAGAGGTAGGTACAGATGTTCTGCGCCAAACTTCCTGCAATTGTTAATATCGACGCCTCAATTTTCTTGTCTTTCAGGTAGATGATTCTTCCGGCGAATTCTCCCATTCGGTTCGGGGTGAAAAAACTCACAAATACCCCTGTAAGAATTGCCTTATACGCTACAAAAAATGAAGGGGCGGCAAACTCACGAATAAGCGTTTTCCATTTGAGTGTTTCGAGTGCCCAATTGAAAAAAAGCAGAATGAAGATGGGCACGAGCCATGCAAGAATAAAAGGCGTTTCTCCGTGTAGGATGGCATAAAACTCTTTTTGAAATTTCACATTTCCTAGGACTTCACGATAGAGTAACCATGCACTAAGCAGCAAAACAACGACTTTAAAAAATCGCAGAAGTTGGCCCTTTTTATTGAAAATCCTTCTCTTCAAATTGAATACCTTTGAGGTGCATGGAGAACGTAAACCGCTATGACAGCATAATTCTCGGCATCGACCCAGGAACAAATATAATGGGATATGGTGTGCTTGGCTGTACAAAGAAATCTTTTGAGCTCATTACAACAGGTGTGGTTCACTTGGGGAAGCTTGAAAACCATGCGCAAAAGCTTAAAAAAATTTTTGAACGCTGCCTGTACCTCATTGATACGTATCATCCAGATGAGCTTGCCATTGAAGCTCCATTCTTTGGGAAAAATGTGCAGTCCATGCTTAAACTTGGACGAGCACAAGGCACAGCAATGGCTGCTGCACTTTACCGCGATATGCCCATTTTCGAGTATGCTCCAAAAAAGGTAAAACAAAGCATTACGGGTAGTGGTAATGCCTCTAAAGAACAAGTTGCTTCCATGCTTCAAACGCTCTGCAAATTCGAAGAAGTTCCAAGCTATCTGGATGCTACAGACGGACTTGCCGTTGCAGTTTGTCATTTTTTTCAAAGAGGCCAAACGCCAACTCTTGGAAAAAGTAAAACGAAAAAAAGCAGCGGTTGGGCTGCTTTCATCAAAGATAATCCAGATCGAATCGGTTAATCGACCGCGTTAATTTTTTCAGCCATTGCATACAATGCATCCTGCTCCACATTCAATTTTGGCCGTGAAAAATTACAGTCGTCCATTACATTTATGGGAATTAAGTGCACATGGGCATGAGGAACCTCCAAACCAATAACACTTACAGCAATCCGTTTGCATTCAATTGCTTTTTTCATGCGTTTGGCCACTCGCTGAGCGAAAAGCATTAATTCGCTAAGGTCAGCCGGTGATAAGTCAAATAGCTGATCTACCTCTTTTTTAGGGATAACCAGAACATGTCCATGATTCACTGGTTGAATGTCGAGAAATGCCAAATGCTTATCATCTTCAGCGACTTTATAAGCAGGAAGTTCACCATTGATGATGCGTGTAAAGATGCTAGACATTAGAAGGATATTTCAAGAATTTCAAATTGAATCTTGCCTGCTGGCACTTCGATATCGGCAATATCACCCACCGATTTGCCCAAAAGCCCTTTTGCAATTGGTGATCCTGAAGAAATTCTCCCGGTTTTCAAATCAGCTTCTTTTTCCGAAACGATGGTATAAACAAGGTCTTTCGATGTTTTAAGGTTCTTCACCTTCACCTTACTAAGAATCATCACTTTCGAAGCATCAAGTTTCGATTGATCCATTATGCGTGCACGAGAGAGCAGATCTTCCATCTTTGCGATCTTAGCCTCAAGAAGGCCTTGGGCCTCTTTGGCAGCATCATATTCGGCATTTTCGGATAGATCTCCTTTGTCTCTTGCTTCGGCTATTTGTTGAGAAATAGCTGGGCGTTGGACCGTTTTAAGGTCATGCAGTTCTTTCTTAAGATTCTCAAGACCTTCTTCTGT
>JALRIQ010000292.1 GCA_023277325.1 Bacteroidia bacterium
AGAAACACCTTCATTTGAAAACCTTTCTACCCTCACAGGGAAGTATGGCGATGAAGGCGATACACTCTTGTTCAAGATTCTGAATTCTGGCGACTACCTCAAAAAAGCACCTGAGGAATTGGTGCAAGAGAAAAACTCCAATAAACTTATATCCCATATTGCCGACAGAGGACTGCGTTATGACTTAACCGTTCCTTTTGCGCGCTACGTGGTGATGCACCAAAACGATATTAGCTTTCCTTTCAAACGCTATCAGATTCAACCCGTTTGGCGGGCAGATCGTCCGCAACGTGGGAGGTACCGTGAGTTTTATCAATGCGACGTAGATATTGTTGGCTCTGATTCTTTGGTTTATGAGGCAGAATTGCTTTGCATCTATGATGAAGCATTCCATGCCTTTGGATTGCCAGTAAGCATACGGGTAAACAATAGAAAAATACTAGAAGGAATTGCCAACGATTGCGGTTTCAAAGACAGCTTCCGCAGCTTCACTATCTCCATTGATAAATTGGATAAAATTGGTCCGGAGCGGGTGGAAGAAGAACTAGCTGCCCTCGGAGGAGATGCCAGCAGGGCCATGCAATTGCTTCAACAAGGTGAATTGAATGCAGCCTTTATCGCTTCGATGCGTGCTAAGCTGAATGATGCGACGGGTCATGCTGGATTGGATGAATTGGAAGAAGTGATAAACTACCTATCCAGCTATTCGCCGCATAGTGAGATCATCTTCGATGGCACACTGGCCCGCGGACTTAACTATTATACCGGAACCATTTATGAAGTCCAGGCAAAGGGCGTACAAATGGGCAGTATTGGTGGAGGTGGTCGATACGATGATCTTACCAGCATTTTTGGGTTGAAAGGCGTTTCAGGAGTTGGCGTATCATTCGGTGCAGATCGTATTTATGATGTGTTGCTGGAGCTCAATCTATTCCCTGATTCAGCTTCAAGTTCAAGTAAATTGTTGATTTGTCCGATGGACGATAAAGCACGAACTGAAGCCTTTAAATTGGCGATTCAAAGCCGCTCTGCTGGGATAGCAACAGAGGTTTACCCAACAGCAGCGAAGTTGAAAAAACAATTGGGTTATGCCGATTCTAATCGCATTGCTTATGCCATTCTCCTCGGAGAACAAGAAATGGAAACAGGTTTATTGAGCCTGAAAAATATGGAAAGTGGGGAGCAGGAAGCCCTAAGTATGGAGGCAATAATTACAAAACTTCAAGGATGAGCATGATTTCAATTGACTGTACAAAAGAACTTAAACCAAGTAGATTATACACTGCGGTGCGCAATGGGGAAAAAGCGGAACTCGCTGAGTCTTCAAAAGAGGCCATCCTTAAAGTCTACAATTACCTTCAGGATAAAATCAACAAAAGCGAAAGTGCCCATTACGGCATTAATACCGGATTCGGTTCGCTTTGCAATACGGTGGTCAGCAAAGATAAACTCGCTGAACTGCAGTATAATTTATTGACCTCGCATGCTTGTGGAGCAGGTGATGAGGCACCGAAAGAAATCGTTCGTTTGATGCTTTTGCTCAAGGCTCAAAGTCTTTCCTACGGATACAGCGGTGTGCAGCTTGCAACCGTTGAGCGTTTGATTCATTTCTATAATGAAGATTGTATTCCTGTCGTCTATGAGCTCGGTTCATTAGGTGCATCGGGAGACTTAGCGCCTTTGGCTCATCTTGCATTACCATTAATTGGTAAGGGAGAAGTTAGCCTTAAAGGGCAGCGCATGAGTGGTTCAGAAGCGCTGGAAAATCTAGGCTTAGAACCTTTAAAGCTGGGAGCAAAAGAGGGCCTCGCTTTGATCAATGGTACCCAGTTTATCTCTGCCTATGCTACGGCATTAGTGGCACGTGGAGAAGAGCTGGTGCATGCTGGTGATTTAATCGCTGCACTTTCTTGTGATGCTTTTGATGCACGTCTGGATGCCTTCGATATGAAGATAGGACAAGTTCGTCCGCATGCGGGTCATTTAGAGACTTCCTTAGTCATTCAAAAATACCGCAAGGGTTCATCCATTGCTGAGGGGGAAAAAGTGCATGTACAGGATCCTTATAGCTTCCGTTGTATCCCTCAGGTTCATGGTGCGAGTAAGGATGCCCTGCGTCACGTAACTCAGGTGGTGAATACGGAGATTAACGCTGTTACGGATAACCCAAATATTTTCGCCGACGAAGATGAAATCATCAGCGGAGGAAACTTCCACGGACAACCGCTTGCATTGCCGATTGATTACCTATGCATGGCTTTGTCGGAATTAGGAAATATTTCAGAACGTCGTTTATACCTGCTTGTTTCCGGACAAAGAAACCTGCCTGCATTCCTTACACCAAACCCTGGATTGCATTCTGGTTTTATGATCATTCAATACCTTTCTGCCGGAATTGTAAGTCAGAATAAACAATACTGTGCGCCCGCTTCGGTCGACTCAATCGTGAGCAGTAATGGCCAAGAGGACCATGTAAGTATGGGTGCAAATGCGGCAACCAAGTGCTATAAAGTGCTATTGAATTTAGAGCGAATTTTGGCATTGGAACTCATGACAGCAGCCCAGGCTTTGCATTTCAGACGCCCTACAAAAAGCTCAGAAATATTGGAAGGTTTTGTGGCCGATTTCCGCAAACAGGTACCTCAGGTTGAAGAAGATGTAGAGATGCATTTGCTTATCCGTAAGGCGGAATCCTTTATCCAATCTTTGCAGGTTTAAGGAAGGAATGTAACTTGCTGCAATGATTCAATTCATTCGCAGCATTTCGTTATTTCTGCTTTTCTGCGCGGGCTATTTAATTCATGCGCAACAAGATTTTCGTTTGGGCTATATAGCTGGACTCACTGCTACGCAAGTAGATGGTGACAATTTGAGTGGCTATAATAAGATTGGTCCCCACCTGGGATTGTTCGTGGATAGAGGTTTGGGTCAAAAGTTGAATCTCCGTGCAGAGTTCCTTTTTACGATCAAAGGCGCCAAAAACTATATCGATATCGATAATATCACCGACCCTTTTAAATCGGCCTTTTATTATATCGAAGTGCCACTCATGTTGAATTACCGAATCAAGGATTTTCAAATAGAAGCTGGTCCTTCGTTCGGTGTATTGATGTACGCCTATAATAGCGACAAAACCGGCAGGTATGTGACCACTTCCCGCTATAATACACTGGAGTGGGGGATGAACTTAGGTTTATCCTATACGCTGAAAAGAGACCTCTTAATTTACAGCCGCTTCTCCTATTCATTAGATTGTATCGATGGAGTAAACTGCGGTAATCTATTTACAGCGCCTAAATTACGTCCGGGTTACTTTCATAATTGCATTAGTCTCGGTATCCGGAAGTATTTCAAGGCCGGCTAAATTTCAATTCACTGCAGCATTCTTGAAGATTAATCCCGTTATTTGCAACATTATTGCATTAAGCGGGTATGCGAATAATTGGGCTGTTTGTATGTTTTCTGTTGGCACTTGTGAGCCAAGCGCAAACCTATGCCCTTAAAGGCAGGGTCGTTGATGAAAAGGGGCGCGGATTATTAGGCGCAACGGTTTACCTGCACGAGACATTTCAAGGAACAAGTTCCAATGATTCCGGTTATTTTACACTCCAAGGAATCAATAAGGGCACGTATCATTTGCATGTCACTTATGTAGGCTATCATGCTTACAGTGAGCATATTCGGGTTAGCGACTCCACACCTTCTCTTTGGGTTGAATTACATCGGTCGGATTTAGAATTGCATGAAGCCATAATTGAAGATAATGGGCTGAAATTAGGTCAGGGTGATTATACGGTATCAGTCCAAGTGTTGGATGAAAAGTCACTGAACCGCAATCAGGGTCCAACATTGAGCAATGCACTGGAGCAGCTCCCAGGAATTAATAGTGTGAATATGGGTGTTGCAGTGAGCAAACCAGTTATTCGGGGCATGTCGGGAAACCGCATCGTGGTGGCAGAAAATGGTATCAAGCAGGAAGGTCAACAGTGGGGCGCCGATCATGGCTTGGAAATCGATCCTTTTAATGCCGAAAGAATAGAAATCATCAAAGGGCCAGCTTCTTTGTTGTATGGATCCGATGCCATGGGTGGGGTTATCCATATCAAACAACCATTAATACCAATATACGGCACGCATGAAGGGAAGTTTAAAGGGATCTATAAATCGGTGAATAATACGATTGGAGGAACCGCCTCCGCGAGCGGAAACAGTGGAGGCTGGGTATACCGTCTGCGCGCCACCTGGATGGATTATGGCGATTACCGCATACCGGCAGATTCGTTTACCTATAACCGCTATACTTTACCTATTGTAAATAAGCACCTTAGAAATA
Organism: Bacteroidia bacterium; assembly: GCA_023277325.1. Lineage (GTDB taxonomy): Bacteria > Bacteroidota > Bacteroidia > UBA8524 > UBA8524 > UBA8524. The sequence goes on from JALRIQ010000292.1 coordinate 4,334, forward strand.
CAGCGGGTAAAGAAAGGCATTTAGCAGGGCAGCTGGGTATTCACCGAAAATGGGGTTATTCACGCATCACCATTAGCAATTTTAATCAACGTATCGGCGTATTTAGTGGCGCAATAGGAATTCCCAGAGCCTATAACCTTACTGACGACGGGAATGCCAGAAACATCGAATTGCCGAATCAAGACATCAATCACTTAAAAATTGTTTCCAATTCAAATATCCAGTTTGGTGGGAACTGGTTGGAGATAGATGCCGCGTTCCAACAGAACTTGCGCAAAGAACAATCCAGTCCGCATGCCCATGGTCAACCCATTGGAGCATCATCCTTAGCACATGAACTGAATTTAAGAACAGGGAGCTTAAACGCACGTTATTTCCGGGATAAGAAGTTTGGCAAAACCACCTATGGCTTTGCTGGAACGGTTCAAGAACATCGATTTGGTGGTTATGAATTTTTACTCGCCAATTTTGAAAGGGCAACAGCAGGGGTTTTTGTCTTTCAGAATAGAAAAATTTCACCCATGCTAAGTATCAGTGGGGGTTTAAGATTTGATTATGGATGGATTCATATAGCAGGACACAATCAAACAACCTATCAAAATGGAGTTGCTGTAGGTGAAATGGAAAGGGTGGCAGAGAATTCACGCTCCTTTTATAATTGGTCTGCCGCATTGGGACTATCCAAATACTTCAATCATGCTCTGAATTTTAAGTTCAATGTGGGTAAGAGCTTTCGTATTCCAACGACTCAGGAATTGAGCGTGAATGGGGTGCATCATGGTTCTTTCCGGCATGAGCAGGGTGATCCGAGTTTAAATCCTGAGGAGGCAATTCAACTTGATGCTGGACTTTATTTCGAAGAAGAATCCTGGTTTATAAGTATAAGTCCGTATTTCAATTATTTCCAGAATTATATCTATCTCCGTCCAACAGCGCAGTTCTCACCACTCCCCGAAGCCGGACAAATATTTCAATATACCCAGGCAAAGGCATTGATGACAGGAGGGGAGTTTAGCTGCGAATACCACCCAATTAAATCATTGCACCTGGAAAGTGGATTTGAATATGTATACGCGCAAAACCTAACAGAAGATCTAGCTCTTCCATTTGTTCCTCCTATGCAGATTAAGTCGGCGATAGAGTGGGAGGCCGATTGGAAAAGTTTAAGAGATGCCTTTGTTCGCCTAAGCTGGAACTGGGCCATGGCACAGGAACGAACAGATCGAAATGAGCGCAGTACACCCGGTTATCATCTTTTTAATTTGGGTTTGGGTTCGTCTATACAGCTTACCCGGAATTATGCGGTTTCTGCTTCTATAAATGCCAGAAACCTTTTTGATGTGGCCTATTTCAATCATTTATCCCGCTGGCGTTATCTCAATTTGCCGGAGCCTGGGAGAAATATAAATGTCCAGATTACGCTTCCTCTTTATGGGAAAACCAAGGCTGGAGAATAAAAAAATGGTTAGCAGTTGCCATTTCGAATAGCAGCCACTAACCATTTCTATCGAATGAATTTGTATTTATTTAATGCCCAATTTCTTCGCTATACCGCTAGGAACAGCATTTTTATGCAGCATGATATTGGTGGTCTTGTACAATACATAAGACTCTGAAGCATAGAGGTAACCATCGCAATCATTGCTCTTGTTTCCCCAAGAATTCTTCACCTTGTAGTAGAGTGTTCCATTTTGATCTTTAACCATACCTGTGATGTGCATACCATGATCATCCTGGGTTTCATAATTATCAAAAGCTTCCTGACGATTTGCCTGGGTAATTTGCATCTGCGGTAAGGCATTATTGGTTAGGCTATCAATATCTTCTTTTCCATAAGGTGCCCATCCTTTTTCAGGAACAATGGCTACACCATTTCTCCAGTTAAATCCTTTTTCGCTTACATCCGCGCCCCAGGCAAAGGTGTATCCCTTGTCGATGGCATTCGTCATGATATCCTTTAAATCATTCAAAGGCACATTATAGCAGGATTGTGCAGCCCAGTTGTCAGGAACTTCCAACACAAAAGGTGCATAAAACGGATGATGAGAGAATGAGGAAATTACCACATAATCATCCGGGTTAATGTTCAAAGAAGCCATGTAGCTTTTTGGCGTATAGCTTTTTCCTTCCATTTCGAAGTTCTCTGGAATTTCTCCCAAATAGGCGTCAACCGCGCTGTTAAAAGCTGATTTCCAAACAGGGCTCAATACACCATTTGGGTTGGCAATTACAGCATCCACAATTCCTTTTAACACATTATCCATTTCCCAGTGGATATGATTTTCTGGATCCACATTTTTTCCAGGGTAAACAGCTTGAGGAACCAAACCATAGTTTTTCATCACATAAAGTGCATCATGAAAAGCACCCCCTGCAGCGAAGGTTCCATTGCCGTGCATGCGCACATATTTGTCTGCTTTGTCCCGATAGATATGGTTTACCACGAACATTTCAGCGAGGTTTACTTCTTTTTTGCTCTGACGTAATATTTCAGATTCAAAGAAAGAAAGGGAAGAAAAACTCCAGCAGGTTGAGCTGCGGTATTGATTGTCTACAGCTGTTTTGTCGTGATCTTTTACCACCGTGAAGGTGATATTTCCATTCTCTTTGTTTTTGAAAGTCTGGCCTTGCACCAATGAGCTACTCAATAATCCAAGTGCTACACAGGCAATGCTCCATGTTTTATTCATCATAATGGGTGTTTGTTTTTTATGGATTGGCAATATACGGGCAAGATTTGCGGTGACCAAATATGCTCCGATAAGGGGAGGAGAGCTATAGATTTAAATTTATACTTCTATAAATCAGTTACTTATATAATTCATAAAGGATTGATGCAGCGCGACTCCAACCTTCTACCCTGCAAATGCCGTTTTAGTAGTAGTTTAAGATTCCTTTATAACTTATTGACTTAAAGCTCAGTATGAGCCAAGAGGAGAAGTATGCGGTGCACTGCAGGGGAACTTTTGTTTAACGCCCAAGACCTTAAAACCGGGCCTAAAAAGTTAATGCTATGCACAAATACATCTACCTCCTTATGCTCATGGGCATCACGCTGAGTGCCCAGGCACAAAACTCCGCCGAGATCAAAGGCGTGGTCAAAGATTCCATCTCTGGAGAAACTTTACCTGGAGCCAATGTAATTTTATTACAAGGCTCAACCATGATTACAGGGACTTCAGCCGATCAGGATGGAGAATTCTATATCAGTGGTATTTCGCCGGGTACCTATAAAATCAGAGCCAGCTATTTTGGTTATGGCACCCAGGAACGAAAAATTACCGTGCTCGGAGGCCAGGTGAATTATATCAATTTCAAACTTGGTCAGTCTTCTATTTTTCTAAAAGATGATATAGATGTATTTGCAGATCGGCTGTATGACACGGCTGTGAAATTGAAATTTGCTCCTCAAATTACATTTAGCACAGAGGATTTAAAGAATATGCCAATCCGCGACCTTTTTGAAGTGGCCGTTTATTCTCCGTCGGTAGTAAAATCGGGCAATCAACTCAGTATAAAAGGAGCCCGTCCTGCGGCAACTGGATACTATTTGGGTACCATGCCCTTGTTAACACGGTTGAATTATTCTCCTCGCTCACTCGCACAGTTTGGTGTAGTACTCGGCGGAGTGGCGCCTGAGTATGGTGATTTTGTTGGTGGCGCTGTGGTTCAAAACCTGATTGCCGTGCAAACCAAATCCTACTTTTCTGCGGAGGTAATTAGTTCCAGCCTTTTTGATAAATACCACTATAACCGCGTGGACATCAATTTTGGTGGTCCTTTGATTACCAAAGAGGTGAAAGATAAAGGGTATAAAAGAATGGTTTTGGGCTATC
>JALRIQ010000293.1 GCA_023277325.1 Bacteroidia bacterium
GCGCGCTTGATGGCCGGGTATCTGGTATAGTTACCCTTCATTGCATAGCAGCCATAGCAAGGCGTGCCCGGTATCTTGGCCAGCTTCTGGCCAGTCTTGCAAGCCCAGGCAGGTAAACTGTAGCTCAGGCCCGGCATCTTGCTTGTTCTGGTGAAGCTGTCTGTAATTTTTAATGCTTCATTTACTTTCATTTTGCTTCTCATAAAATTTGTTAAATGCTTTTTCTGTTACAGCTGGAAATATTACCACCTCAGTAAATACCGGAACAGGAAACAACCTAATGATTGGACGACGGGTGGATGGAGCCCGTTTTTTTGAAGGGAGTATCGATGAAGTGAAGGTGTACAATATTGCTCTGCCCGATTCCATCATTCAACAAAATTACCAAAGGAGCTTTTGCACCAACCCTTCCGGACTTGTTGCCTATTACAAATTTAATGAGGGTTTTCCTGGGCAGTCCAATACTTTTGCCACAACGGCCCTCGATTATTCAGGAAATGGAAATACTGGCACCCTCAATAATTTTACGCTAAGTGGCTCCAGCTCCAATTGGGTGAGTGGTCCGACATTAAATGGTGGGGATTCTTATGCGACACTCACTGGAAGCCATTGTTCGCTTTATGCCATGCCAAGTGGGAAATACAGCGTCAGTCAATCAGGTACCTACCGAGATACCTTAACCAATAACGCTGGATGTGACTCTATCATCGAGGTGCAGGTAACAATTGGTAATTCGCGCATGAATCAAACGAAAGTTGTTTGTGATTCCTATACCTTTTTGTCAGGACGAGTGGTTTATCAAAACGGACTATACTATGACACACTTTACGGAGCGAATCAAAATGGCTGCGATTCAATAATTCTTACTCAAGTCACCATTAAACCTTCCAGCACCAATTACGATACCATAGCCGTTTGTGATTCGTTTATGATGCCTTTAGGGAGAGTAATACGTTCGAGTGGTTGGTTTGTTGATACGCTGATTGGCGCCAATTCAAGGGGCTGTGATTCGATTTATGGGCGTTTAATCCACTACAATACATCCATTACCGGCACCAGCAACATGCAGGTTTGCGATTCTGTATTATTGGATGGAAACTGGTATACCCAAAGCCAGACAGTTTTGCTTCAACGCACCTCGCAAGCAGGATGCGACTCCATTCATAGCCTTGACTTAACAGTTCTGCCTAGCACCTCTTTTCAACTCGTTATGGCAGAATGCGATGAATATGTTTCGGTTACTGGTAAAGTGTACACTAGCTCAGGAACGTTTTATGATACCCTTTATGCCGGCAATAAATTTGGTTGTGATTCCATTATTCTTACCCAATTGACGCTGCATGCTTCGAGTAAAAAAACGGTTCCTGTTACCGCCTGCGATTCCTTTGTGAGCAATCAAAATAATGTATACCATACATCGGGAAATTATACCGAAAATTACCTCTCTCAGCATGGATGTGACTCCATTTTGGTATTTAACCTGACCTTATTGGCAAGCAGTCAGTACAACTATACCAAAACCGACTGCGACTCGACCCAGGTAAATGGAAAATGGTACAGTCAGAATCAGACTGTAACCTATACCATTTCTGCAAAAAATGGCTGTGATTCGGTAATTAGCGTCAATGTGGTGCTCACCAAAATTGACCGGGGTGTGGTGCAAACGGGGACTTTACTCGTCGCGAAACAAAAAGGGGCAAAAAGCTATCTATGGCGCGATTGTGCTACTTCGCAGATTGTGGCAAATACGGCCAGCGATACTTTTGTAGCTACCTATAATGGCGACTATAAAGTGCTAATTGATTACGAAGGATGTAAGTCACAATCCGACTGCTATACCGTGAATTCGGTTGGTATCGAGAAGCTGGAAAACCTTTTAGATATTCGTATTGTTCCCAATCCTAATTCTGGGAAATTTCTGATTATGCTGCCTGAAACTTACTCGATTCATGGATACCAAGTGTATGATATCCGAGGTAAATTAGTTTTGAACCATAATGGGAAACTATCGGGACCAATTCAACCCAATAATGCGCTGATTCCAGGAGTTTATATGCTCCTTATTCATGGCGATGGCTTTACCAGAACTATGCGTATTGTGGTGGAATAAAATAAACAGACATTTCTATTTATAGCCTCTGACAAACAACGATTTTGCATAATGGTCAAATGCTAAATGACTTCGGTTTAATGCGCAATAACTAATGTGAATACTATCTGCATGCACTTTGTTTGTGACAATGTATTCCCTGCACGAATCCTGACCAATCATGCTGTTAAGGGAGCAAGACGAATAGAAACTCACTACTGCGAATGCGACCATAGCTGAGGACAACAAAAAACTGATCGAGCTCAATGCCATCAACTATGTTACTGCAAAAGGGCATACACAAATCTATACCCAATTAAACTCCAACAATCAGATTTAAATTTACTTTAAGGATGATGATAGAGGAATTCCAGAGGATAAACTTAAAACGCTGTTTGACCTGGATTCCAATTACTCCCAATTAGGGACTGAAATACACGTAGATAGCACCCCCGGTAAAGGGAGTACATTCAAATTGACCCTTTAATTCAAACAGAAATATTCAAAAACGAAAAAACCCTTGTAACACTGCTGCTACAAGGGTTTGCGTATTTTTTTTGTGATCCCTCAGGGGCTCGAACCCTGGACCCCATCATTAAAAGTGATGTGCTCTACCAACTGAGCTAAGGAATCATTTTCCGTAAAGGGACTGCAAAGGTAAGCGGACATTGCAATTTTGCAAATGCTTCAATAAAAATAATTGAAAAAATTATTCTAAGCCCTAATATTCAGCTTAAATGTGATATGCTTCTTCCAAGGCTTGGCCCCAATACTCTCTAGCAACTTCAGCATTCTAGGGTTAAAATCACCCACCCAACTTAACTCCACCTCTTCTATGCTCGGTGTGCGCTGAACGGCCTGATAAAAATGCCAGATCATGCCTGTCTCTAACCCCTTGTTCTGGTATTCCGGAATTACACCGAATAAAATCGAACGCAGTTTGGTAGGGCGTTCTGTTTTCAGTTTGAGAAAAATCTGGACCTTTTGCCACCAGCCAAACTTCCCATTAAATGACTTCAGCAAAGGATTAACGTCCCTAAGACTAATAAAAAAACCAGCCGCCTCCTCATTCACATAGGCCAGAGAGATAAGTTCCGGCAAAACGAGGAGTTTCATTCCATTAATTTTCGCACGCACATCCGACTCGCTTAAAGGTGAATAATGTTCATGATCCGACCAAGCTTTATTGTAAATTGACGCTATGTCGCGTGCCATCTTATCTGGCTTCTTTAAATCCAAACCCCGAAAAGAATAGCCAGGCTTCGCCATGACCTTCTCTGCAATAGGCCCCAACCTTTCTGCATTAAAGTCTGATCGGGTCATACGCGCAGTAGTTTGCTCAAAATCGGGCACAAAGCCATAAGCTTCAAAAAGACTCCGGTAATAGGGAGGATGATAATTATCCTGAAAAGAGGGGGCAGAAAAACCTTCAACGAGCAAGCCCCAATAGGAATCCCTCGGACCAAAATTTATCGGCCCTTCAATTTGCGAAAATCCTTTTTCCTTTAACCAACCAACCCCAGCGTCGAATAATAAAAAAGCCGCCTCACGATCATCCGCGCATTCAAAAAAACCTATTCCTGCTTCTTCCCGCGTTTTTAAACGTTGATAAAATGCGGCAATTCGTCCGATTAAAGCCCCATTCTTCATCAATACCCAACGTTTTGCTTCGCCTTTTTCAAAGGCCGTATTTTTCGAAGAATCGAAGACTGACGCCACATCTGCATGGGGAGGGCATATCCAATTGGGGTCATTTTTATAGATGACGGAAGGCACCGCAAGGAATTGTTTTTCTGTCTTGAAATCCTTAATTTCTACTACTTCCATTTGTACTTCACATATCTGATATTCGCGGGGACAATTTAACAACTAAAAACTCAGTCATGGAAATTGGAGATAAATTCATTGAATTCAACCTTAAAGGAGCCGACGGAAAAACCCACAGTGTATACGAGTATGCAGATAAGTATGCTTTATGCATTGTGTTCACGTGCAACAGCTGCGCATACTCCAAATCTTATGGCCAGCGACTGATTAAACTTCTAAACAAATACGAAGACGATAGTTTCGGAATTATCGGTATCAACTCAAATGATGCGGCACAAAGCCCGGAAGATTCATTTGAGAACATGAAGAAGATTTCGGATAAACTGGGCTTGGAAAAAATCAACTTCATGTATTTGCATGACGAGGACCAATCAGTTGCCAAAGCATACGGTGCGCAAACCACGCCAGAGGTCTTCCTATTCAACTCAAAACGTGAACTTGTATACCGTGGTGCCATCGACGACAATTGGGAAAATGCGCATTTGGTAACCCGTATCTATCTCGAAGATGCCATTGAATATTGCCTGGATGGATTGGAAGTAGATTTCCCTGAAATTCCAGCCGAGGGTTGTCCAATCATTTGGAAATAAGTTTTTGCCATTCTGTTTTATAAAGACAAAATAGTTCTCATTACCGGAGCCTCTTCGGGTATTGGTGAAGCCTGCGCCAAGGCATTTGACGCCGCTGCTGCCAAAGTGGTATTAGCTGCCCGGAATGAAAATGCACTTGAAGAAGTAGCTTCAAGTCTACAAGGAGATTATTTGGTTGTCCCAACGGATATCGGCAAAGAAGAAGATTGTAAAAACCTAATTCAGCAAAGCATAGCAAAGTATGGACGAATTGACATTCTGGTTAACAATGCCGGAATTTCAATGCGCGCGCGGTTTCAGGATACCCAGCTCGATGTGATTGAACGTTTGATGCAGGTTAACTTTTGGGGCAGCGTGTATTGCACCAAATACGCCCTTTCCTATCTCCTTGATTCAAAAGGGTCTATCGTGGTAATTTCGACCACCGCTGGTTTTGTTGGTTTGCCGGGCAGAACCGGATATTCCGCTTCTAAGTTTGCTCTGCATGGTTTCTTCGATACGCTACGTTCTGAACATGCCAAAGACGGACTGCATGTGGCGATGATATTCCCTGGTTTTGTGGCCTCCAATATTCGTAAAACCGCATTGCGAGCTGATGGAAGCATGCAAGAAGAAAGCCCACGCGATGAGGCTAAAATGCGTCCACCGAGTGATGTAGCAAATGCTGTTTTAAAGGCGGTTCAAAAAAGAAAAAGACAGGTATTGATTGGGGCTCAGGCCAAACTTGTTTGGTGGCTGAAAATGCTTTTCCCAGCTTGGTTAGAGAAGCAAATAGGCAAACATATGCGCTCCGAGAAAGATGCCCCTTTCAATAATTGAGGAATTCCTCGTTTCTTTTTTTGCTTTTGCGCATTTTTGCAGCGCAAAATGAAGATCGAGAATCACCTTAAAGAAATCATCCAACAGGCCTTTCAGGCCTTGTACCAAGAAAGTATTGATGCACCCAAGCTCGATGCTACCCGACCTGATTTTGAGGGCGACTATACCTTGGTGGTGTTTCCCTACCTAAAACAGTCAAAGAAAAACCCAGAACAAACCGCTGGGGATGTCGGTGCCTGGTTGAAGGAAAACTCAGAATTCGTAGCGGACTACAATGTGGTGAAGGGATTCCTTAACTTGGTAATTTCCGATGCTTATTGGACCTCCTTTGTAAAGGAAAACTTGATGGATATGGATGCGCACTTGCATCCGAATTCTGGTCAGGGTGAAAAGGTGATGGTAGAGTATTCTTCTCCGAATACCAATAAACCGCTGCATCTCGGTCATGTTAGAAATAATCTGCTTGGTTATTCAGTTTCTAAAATTCTGGAATTCAACGGTTATGAGGTAATCAAAGCCAATTTGATCAACGACCGGGGTATTCATATTTGTAAATCCATGTTGGCATGGATGCGCTTTGGCAATGGCGAAACACCTGATTCGAGCGGAATCAAAGGCGATCACCTTGTGGGCAAGTATTATGTTGCCTTCGACAAAGCCTATAAAGAAGAAGTAAACGCACTTGTGGCGGAAGGAAAAACCAAAGAGGAGGCTGAAAAAAATGCCCCTATCCTTCTGGAAGCCCAAGATATGCTGCGCCAATGGGAAGCAAAAGACCCAGAAACCATTCAAGTATGGGAAACCATGAACGGGTGGGTATATGCGGGCTTTGAAGAAACCTATACCCGAATGGGAGTTGCTTTCGATCAATACTATTATGAGTCGAAAACCTACCTGCTCGGAAAAGATATCGTGAATGAAGGGCTGAGTAAAAATGTCCTTTATCAAAAAGAAGATGGCTCTGTATGGATTGATCTCAGTGCTGAAAAGCTAGATCAGAAACTCCTCCTTCGTTCTGATGGCACGTCAGTATACATGACGCAAGATCTGGGAACTGCCGACTTGAAATATGAAGAACATAAGATGCCACGGAGCATTTATGTGGTAGGGAACGAACAGGATTACCATTTTAAGGTTTTATTCAGCATATTAAACAAGTTGAGCAGACCTTATGCAGAAGGACTTTATCACCTCAGCTACGGCATGGTGGATTTGCCAAGTGGGAAAATGAAATCGCGCGAGGGAACTGTGGTTGATGCGGATGATTTGATGAACGAAATGCATCAAACAGCTGAAGAAATTACCCGCGAACTCGGAAAAATTGAGGGACTTAGCGAGGAAGAACTGTTCCAACTTTTCGAAAAGGTGGGAATGGGTGCCTTAAAATATTTCTTACTTAAAGTAGACCCTGGTAAACGTATCCTGTTTGATCCTCGTGAAAGCATCGACTTCCAGGGAAATACAGGTCCTTTCTTGCAGTACACCTATGCGCGGATTAATTCCCTCCAAACGAATGCACCAAGATGGTCGTTCACCCAATATGACGGTTCTCTTGAAGCTCAGGAAAAGGCATTAATTCGTCTGCTTCATGATGTGCCGCAAATCATTGTTCAGGCAGGAATTAGCTACAGTCCTGCAATCATTGCTAACTATTCGTATGACTTGGTGAAAGCGTATAACCGTTTTTACCATGATTTGCCTATCTTGAAAGAAGAAAATCAGGCTAAAAAGGAACTGCGCCTTCAATTAAGTAAGGCTACTGCAGAAACCTTGGCTGCTTGCTTTGAAATGCTGGGCATTCCGAAGGTGGAAAAAATGTAAAAACAGTGCATTTATTCTTCTCTTGGGAGCACACAATTTGTTAAATACCCAATTGGCACATTACACTATGTAGGGAAAACGACAAATCCTTTCAGGAATGCAGTTTTCAGAGAAAAAAAGAAAATATTTGAATAAAGGAAACTCGTGCTATGTTGGACATGCTACGCAAAAAGTTGGTGGTACTAACTGGTGCCGGAATCAGCGCGGAAAGTGGATTAAAGACTTTCCGGGATAGTGATGGGCTATGGGAGGGTCATGACATTCATGAGGTGGCCACGCCAGAAGCATGGGAAAAGAATCCGGAGTTGGTGCTTGAGTTTTACAATGAACGTCGGAAAAACACGCTGGAAGCAGAACCTAATGCCGCACATTTAGCATTGGCTGAATTAGAAAAGTATTTCGACGTCTCTATTATTACGCAAAATATTGATGATTTGCATGAACGTGCCGGCTCATCGCATGTCGTGCATTTGCACGGCACAATAAAAAAAGCCCGGAGCTCAGGCGATCCTCATTTGGTATATCCCATAGAAGGCTGGGAATTGAAGATGGGCGATGTATGCGAAAAGGATTTCCAATTGCGTCCGCATATCGTTTGGTTCGGCGAGCCAGTGCCCGCTATGGATGAAGCAGAATTGGTCTGCAGCTTTGCCGATATTTTTGTGGTGGTTGGCACATCTCTTCAGGTATATCCTGCCGCCGGATTGCTGCATGAGGTTCCAAATGATATCCCGCGTTATTATGTAGATCCGAAGGCCGATGAGTTTATGTCCTCCTTCCCTGCTATGCAAATAATCAGTGAACCAGCAACCACAGGTGTTCCTAAACTGGTTGATCTTTTAAGGCCTTTGGCCTCCACTCCTATTTTTGGAGAATAAAATCTACCGTAGCATATAACTCGCGTGTATCCGTAAACTTACCACTTAGTCCAAAAATTCCAAGTTCCAAATGGAAAAACGCCGAACGCAAGCCCACTTCGTCGTAGTAAACTGACCCCGCTCTGGAGCAAGTTTTCTGCTATTTGTGAATGTCCTTGTATTGATTTTTATTGAACTACTTATCCTCTTTATCTTCGCCTTGTTTTGGCTATTTATTGAAGAAGGATAATTCCGATAATTTATTACCAAACGAATACCCTTTATAGCTGTTGAATAGATCATGAAAACCTGGGATGATGCCTTGCTTAATACCCAACGCGAGCATAGCGATGCGGAGGCCGATATGCTTATTAAGTATATCATAGAAAATGAGCTACACCACCAACTTGGTCTGCTCATGAAATTGGAAGGAAATGATGAAAGCGTTCCAGAAGATTTAGACCCAAAAATCACGGCTTTCTTAAAACGAGTAGAACAGCTTCCCGACTGGGCGGATACCAAAAAAATTGAAATCGCAGAGTCCTTTTTTAAGGAGTACCAAATCTACGTGTATTCGGCGCTGCTCTTTGCCTCACTGCCCTATTGTTATGCTGCAGCAGACGGTGCACGGGTATTGGCCGGTTCCAACCGTATTCAGGAAAATACCGGAAAGCGATTAAGCGAAACAGGACAATATATTATGGATGTTTCCGAACCTGGTGCATTCAGCAAAAAGGGTAAAGCCTTTAAAAGCATTGCAAAAGTACGTCTCATCCATGCCGCTGTGCGCTACCGCCTGCTCCAAAAAGGCGATTGGGATTTGAATTGGGGTTTGCCTGTTAATATGGAAGACATGGCCGGCACCAACCTCGCATTCTCTTTGGTAACGCTACGTGCAATGGAAAGAATGGGCGCTCAGGTTGACATGAAAATACGGGATGCTTTTATCCATAAATGGAATGTCATTTCCCACCAACAAGGACTTGAAAAAGCCCTTTTAGCCGACAACTATGAACAGGCCCTGCTGCTTGAAAAACGTATCGTTCGTCGTTTGTTCCGTCCATCAACCGAAGGTAAAGCCTTAACCGCCTCGCTTCTTAAATTTATTCAGGAAGTTGAACGTCCTCATGCACCAGATTATGGCGCCCACATGATCCGCCATTTGTTGGGAAATCAAATTGGTGATTTGCTTGGTTTGCCCGAACTTTCGCTCTTGAATTGGCCCTCTTTGATGAGCTCGCTAAATGGCATCACCGCCAGTTTAGGGTGGAGCCCAAAAGAAAACGACATGCTGATTCCTCTGCACCTTGCCCTGA
>JALRIQ010000294.1 GCA_023277325.1 Bacteroidia bacterium
GGTTCGTCAGTTTATGAATGATGTGGCATGGGGCGAACTTGATTACCTGATCATCGATCTTCCTCCTGGTACAGGTGATATCCATCTTACCCTGGCTCAACAATTTCCAATTACCGGCGTAGTAATCGTAACGACACCGCAGGAAATGGCCCTGGCTGATGCAAGAAAAGCTGTAGGCATGTTCCGCATGCAGGGTGCCAGCGTGCCTTTGATTGGCGTGGTAGAAAACATGAGCTATTTTTCTCCGGAAGATCAACCAGAGAAGAAGTACTACTTATTCGGACAAGGTGGGGGAGAAAAACTATCCATGGAAACCCAGCTGCCCCTCCTTGGAGAAATTCCATTTCTTGAGGCTGTGAGAGCGGCCAGCGACCAAGGAATCAACGCCTTGACCAATAATAAGGAATATAGCGCTGCGTTTGCTAACTTTGCGGGTAACGTAGCCCGGCAGATAGCGGTTAAAAATGCTGGAGTAACGAGTTAATAGATGATGGAGACTACAGTGATTAAAGACAAAGTAGAAGAAGTTTTAGATACGCTTCGCCCCTTTCTAAATGCGGACGGCGGAGACGTTGAATTGGTTTCTATTGAAAACCATACGGTAAGCTTGCGCTTACTTGGTGCTTGCAGCAATTGCTCCATGAGCAATATGACGATGAAAGCTGGAATTGAAGAAGGAATCAAAAAAGCAATTCCAGAAATTCAGCATGTTGTGGCAATCGACTAAGCAGCCTTGCCTAATTCATATTCGTCCTTATTTTTGCTTTCCAAATTTTAAAAACCTTATACCATGATGCGTTTAGCATTTTATAGTTTTCTTACTCTTTGCTTATTCAGTCAAGCATTAAATGCTCAAAAGAGCCCATTACTTTTTACTTACGGAACAGATTCAGTTTATCAAGATGAGTTTGAAAGGGTTTTCTTAAAAAACAATAAAAAGGAAGAACAGACCGACTCCAGCGTACGAGCCTATCTTAATTTGTACATCAACTTCAAATTGAAGGTGAAAGAGGCTGAGACCTTGGGCATGGATAAAAACCCTGCCTTCCAGCAAGAATTGGCCGGTTACCGCGAGCAGCTTGCTCGTTCTTATATGACCGATACTTCCTTAACTTCAAAATTGGTAGACGAGGCCTATGAGCGCATGAAAACCGAAGTTAACGCTGCTCACATCCTCATTCTTGTTGGGCCAAATGCATTGCCTAATGATACCATGCGAGCATACAACCGCATCAAGGAGCTTCGTAAAAAGGCCTTGAACGGGATGAACTTCGATACCCTTGCCTATTATAACTCGGAAGATCCATCGGCTAAAACCAATTATGGTGACCTCGGCTATTTTTCGGCCTTCGATATGATTTATCCGTTTGAGACCCAAGCGTTCCAAACAGACGCAGGTAGCATCTCTGAAATTTTCAGAACCGAATACGGCTATCATGTTTTAAAGGTAAAGGAGAAACGTCCTTACCGTGGTGAAGTTCGTGTAGCACATTTGATGCTCCGCCTGAACACCAATCCGAAAGAGGAAGAAGTACTCGTAGCGAAAAGAAAAATCGACTCCATCTATGTGCAATTAAAAAATGGTGCCGACTGGAAAGCCATGGTCCGCAGTTACTCAGAAGATGCCAGCAGCAGCGGCAATGGCGGAGAATTGAACTGGATTCGTACCAACTCTCCTGTAGCCAAACCATTCCGCGAAGCCGCATTTGGTCTTGCTGAAGTAAATGATATTTCGGAGCCTGTTCAAACTGAGTATGGCTGGCATATTGTTAAGCTACTCGAAAAACGTCCTTTGGCGGCCAAAGAAGATTTGATCGACCGAATTCGCATGCAAGTGAGTCGTGAGCCTGAGCGTGTGAAAATGAGTCAGGAAGCATTAGCAACCCGCTTTAAAGCTGAAAATGGTTTTGCAGAAAATATTGGTGCCTTGAATAAGCTCATTGCGAAAATGGACTCCAGCATTCTTACAGGTACTTTTAAAGCTGACAGTGTTATAGCGAAAGAAATTGACTTGTTCCAAATTGGAGACCGAGTGGTTACCAATAAGGACTTCTATAGCTATATGCAAGAATACCAAACCAAACAAACTGATGTGAGCATTTTGGCTGCTGTTTCAAGCATGTACAAAAGCTTCGTTACCAAAGAGGTATTGCAATACCAAAAAGACCATTTGGAAGAAAAAGAACCAGACTTCCGTCATTTGATGGAAGAGTACCATGATGGAATCCTTTTGTTCAACTTGACACAAGAGAAAGTATGGAATAAGGCTGTTGAAGACACCACCGGACTAAAAGCATTTTATGAAGCACATAAAAATGAGTACCAGTGGGCGGATCGCGTGAATGCTACCATTTATGAGTGTGCCGATAAAAAAGCGTACAAGCAAGCCAAGAAATTGGTAAAAAAAGGCTTTGAGGACGTCGAAATCTCTCAGCAGGTGAATGAAAAGAACCCATTAAGTTTGGTTATCAAACATTCCAAATTCGAAAAAGGAGAACAGGCACAGGTTGATATGGTCGACTGGAAAAAAGGCACTCATACGGTTAAAACTGAGGATGGCAAATACTACCTCATCAAAATCACCGAAGTGCTTCCGGCAGGTCCTAAGGCGTTCAATGAAGTGAAAGGTCTTATGACAGGTAAATACCAGGATCAGTTGGAGAAAGAATGGATTGAGCACCTTAAAGGGATCTACCCTGTTCAGGTCAATACCGACACCCTTAACGGCATAATTCAAGATTAATGGGCATACAGGCTAGAGCGACACTTGTGATGTTGATCATGCTCGCTGCCTGTTCATCACCAGAAACTACAAAAGAAGAAGAAGGCACTTTGGCGCGGGTGTATGATCGCGTATTAACCATCGACGATTTACCTTCTGATCTGCGTTCAAAAGCGAAAGGCAACGATAGCCTATCCCTATTAAAGGTCTATGTCAATAACTGGATACGCCAGCAAGTTTCTTTGCATAAAGCTAAGGAAAACCTGGATGAAGAGATTCCGGATATCGAGGCTAAGGTTCGCGACTACCGGAATAGCCTGCTAATTTATGAGTACCAACGTGCTTTGTTTGAGCAATTACTCGATACAACCGTTGATATGAGGGAGATTCTTGACTATTATGAAAAAAATCCTGGGAATTTTGAACTAAAACGCAACATTGTTCGTCTCAGGTATGTGAAGTTGCCCTTGGAGGCGGAGAATATGAACAAAGCCAAAAAATGGTTTGTCTCAAATGATGCTTCTGATCAATTCAAATTATTGGACTACTGCAATCAATTTGCGGTGAATACCTATTTGGATCAGGACTCCTGGTTATCTTTCGAAGATTTATTGAAGGAGATTCCTCTGAGTCAGTATAACCAAGAGCATTTTCTTCGCACCAATAAGTTTGTGGAATTAAAAGACAATGACTTTGTGTATTGGCTCTATATTCATGCCTTCAGAATAAAAAATAGCATTTCGCCTTTGGAGATGGAACAGGAACGTATCCGAAGTATCATCATCAATAAGCGAAAGTTGCAATTGCTCGAAGAAGTGGAAGGGTCTTTGTTCAAAGATGCGGAGTCGAAAAATGAAATACAATGGTTTATAGACTAATACTCTCTTTTGCGCTAGTGCTCGGACTGGGAATCTCCCGGACGGTAGCTCAGCCAGTGCCTCAAGTTATCGACGAGGTAGTGGCTGTTGTGGGCGATAATTATATTCTTCGCTCAGACATAGAAAAAGAGTTTGAAACTTTACGTGAGCAAATGGGGAAAGACTTTGTTCATGACAGTTTACGTATTGATATTCTCGACCAGCTCATCTCCAAGAAACTTCTTCTTTACAAAGCACAACTCGACTCTGTTGAGGTTGGTGACGAACAAGTAGATGCCAAAATTGATGAAAAGCTGAACTATATCCTGAGCCATTTTGGTGGAGATGAAAAAGCCCTGGAAAAGTACTTGGGCATGACTGTCCCTGAATTTAAAGCGAAAACACGCCCTAAAATGCGTGAGCAAATTTTGATTCAGCAGATGCAGCAGCAAATTATCAGTGAAGTAAAGGTTAGTCCTGCTGAGGTGCGCAAGTTTTTTCAAGAAATGTCGAAAGACTCTTTGCCACCAGTGCCTGCCGAAGTGGAAATTGGT
>JALRIQ010000295.1 GCA_023277325.1 Bacteroidia bacterium
CGTCGGGAATCACCTTGGTGAGTTCATAAGCCATTTCAGTTTTGGTAGCTAAAAAGGCCATTAAACCTGTGATAACGATAAGCAGAGCGCCTATGAATACACGGTACCGGAGGATGATAGAGGATATTTTAACCCACATGGTGTTTAATGGGGGGCAAAAGTAATCATTTCGACGGAAAAAACGGGACTCGCTGCAAGGTCTTGGGGAAAAAGCGTCTACAATCAAAATCGCTTTTTTACGTTAATTGGATATTCCTGTATAATTGTACATCTATGCGTAAAAAGAATCTGCTCATTGCTGTCATTTTTCTTCAATCCATTGCTGTTTTTGCTCAAAATATTGGCGTAGGACAATGGAAGGCACACTTGAATCAAAATGACCCAATCAAAGTTTTTTTGGCAGCTCCTTATGTTTATGGATGGACCAGTACTGGTTTTTGCCGTTATCACTTAGGAAATAAGGAAACACAATCGCTCTCCAAGATTGACGGATATACGGAAGTCGGAGTGCGTTATGCGGCATACAATGAATCGCTTAAAACCTTGGTAATTGCCTACAATAATTCCAATATCGACCTGCAATTGCCGAGTGGAGAAATTTATAATGTACCCGACTTAATCAATGCCAAAGTAAATGGATCAAAAGAAGTCGCCAAGGTGAGCTTCTATGATGAATACGCCTTTTTCTCTGCTGGCTTCGGCATCCTTGTCTATAACCTTAACCGCAAAGAATCTTCAGCCGATTATAAAAGCGACCTGATCAAAACGGTGAGAAGCACCGAGGTATTTAACAGCTTCGTTTATGCAGCAACCGACCATGGCCTATTCCGGGCACCTTTACCTACTGGCGGAATATCCATCGCGGCATCTGCTTGGAGCCAGGTGGACACAGGGAATTTCCGGGATATGGTTCAGTCAAACGGCAAGCTGTATCTCTGGAAGGATAGTGCCATCTATACCTACGACGGAACGGCAATACTACAGGTATTGGCAAATAAAGAAATCAGGGATCTGAAAGCGTTTAATAATGAGGTATACATGACCAGCAATGATGGAGTATACCTGCTTCATGAATCGCCTGTTGGTTTTTATGAGCTGGAAGGAAGTCGCTCCAGCTTCCGCTACAACGCGAAGTGGTATTATGCTTCTTTTGGTTACGGAATTCTCGAAAAATCGCCAAATGATGCCATCGAGTTTTTATCGCCAGGAGGACCATACGGTTCAGGGGTAGGAAAGATGGTTTCCAAAGGAAATACCATTTACATTGCTGGAGGAACGATGAAATCCGACGGGGGAGTCACTTATTCAAGTAATGGCTATTACACGTATACAGAAGGAAAATGGTCGAGCTCCTATACCGATAATATTCCCTATATCGATACCATGTATGATATCCATGCGATGTGTCTGGATCCAACAAATGGCGACCTATGGGTTGCGGCTTTGGAACAAGGAATGGCACGAATTCGCAATAAGCAGGTAATCGAATTTTACGACGACAAGACCAGTCCGATTCAATTACGTGTGACCAAACTCATAACCAGTTTGGCAATGGATAAAAATAGAAACCTTTGGGTGACCAATTTTGCAGGAAGCAGTCCTCTGCTGGTTAAATCACCGTCTGGAGTTTGGGATAGTTTCCCACAGATTAGCGGTCAGGCAGGGGGTGTACTGGAGATGGTGATTGATCGCAGCGGACAAAAATGGATACGGTTTGCGGATGGACTGGGAGTAACCGCCGGAATACTGGTATACAACGATAACAATACACCCTTTGATAAAAGCGATGACCCCTTTCCAACAGGAAAAATTCTTTCTTCGGCAGGTGGTAATGGGAATTTGCCTGATAACCAGGTGAACTGCATGGCCGTTGATAGAAATGGCCAAATTTGGGTAGGCACCGACAAGGGGCTTACTGTCTTTTATACGCCATCGAATATTACCAGCAGCAATCCAAGCGATGCACGGCAAATCGTGATAGGAAGCGGCGACGATGTGGGCTATTTGCTTGGAGAGGAGGCCATCACGGCTATTTTGGTCGATGGAGGAAATAGAAAATGGATAGCCGCCCGTTCTGGATTATGGCTGGTGTCGCCCGATGGACAAGAAATTCTTGCTCATTATAATGAAACCAACTCGCCTTTATTCTCTAATGAGATTACTGAGCTGGGCATGGTAGAGCGAACGGGAGAGTTGTTTGTAGCAACAAGCAAAGGCTTGATGTCGCTCGGCACAAACTCTAGTGTTGGAGCCGATAAACATGGGGATGTGAAGGTGTATCCTAATCCAGTTCGTCCGGGATATACGGGTGAAATTTCCATCACCGGATTACCCACGGATGCCTATGTGAAAATTACCGATGTAGCTGGAACGCTTATTTATGAAACCCGCGCCAATGGAGGGACAGCGAGCTGGGATGGTAAGAGTTTCGACGGACGAAAAGCATCAACAGGCGTCTTCCTTATTTTTACCGGAAATAATGATGGAAGCGATACCTTTGTGAGCAAGTTGTTGATTGTAAACTGATGCTGCTCGCGAGTAAAGGAATTGTATTTCATACCGTTAAATATGGCGATACAAGCCTGATTGCTCGCATCTATACTCGAGAAGCGGGACTTCAATCTTTTCTTATCAAAGGAGTCCGGAGTCAAAAGGGAGCAATTCGCCCTTCGCACCTTATGCCCATGAACCTGGTGGATATGGTGTTTACCTTGCGTCAAGACAGGCAGCTTCAAATTCTGAAAGAACTCAAATGCGATCCGGTACTCGCCGAAGTGCATGTGCATCCCATCAAGCGAGGTATCATGCTTTTTATAACGGAACTGCTCAATCGCGCTATTCGGGAGGAAGAGAAGAATGCACCGTTGTTCGATTTTCTATCCAATACCATTCAAATCCTCGACTTGCAAAAAGAGCATTTGCAGCTTTTTCCGCATCATTTCTGCTTGCAACTGAGCCGCTATTTGGGATTTTATCCGGATCAGAACTACCAAAAAGGTTTTTGCCTTGATTTGATAGAAGGGTGTTTCGTTCC
>JALRIQ010000296.1 GCA_023277325.1 Bacteroidia bacterium
AGAGGTAAATTTCTTCACTCCTTTTAGCGACTTCAGCTCTTTTTCAATAGGGCGGGTCACCAAATTCTCCATATCGATAGGCGAGTTTCCTGGATAAGCTGTTCCTACGTAAATGGTAGGTTGCTTGATTTCAGGAAAACTTTCCTTCGGCATTGTATTATAGGAAATCAATCCCACCAACAGTACGATAAATGTCAGTACATAGACGCTGGTCTTGTTCTGTATCGAGAAGCTGGAGAGCTTGAATTCTTTGAGTTTTTCTTTAAGTGTGCTCATTGCTACTTGGCTTATTGAGGTTGTACGTTATCGCCTGCTTCTACGTTCAAGTGACCTTCAACAATAATTTGATCGCCGGCTTCAAGTCCGGATTCGATAAAAATGCTTCCTTGGCTGCTCAGTCCAGTCTGGATTGCGCGCTTTTCAGCTTTCCAGGTATCGCCGTCTTTTACTGCCACCATGATGAATTTATCGTAGCCTTCAGTTTGTACCAGGTTCGATGGAACGCTGATTCCGTTTGGAACCACAAAGTCGGCAGCTTCGATGATGGCCAATAGGTTTGGCTTCAAACGGTTGTCTTTCGAAGTGATGCCAACATTCATACTAAAGGTTCTGTTATTGGTATTGATAACCTGTCCGAGTGCGGTAATCTTCGCCACTAAGGTGTCTTTCAAAGCAGGGAAATAAACTGATACCTGGTCTCCTTGTTTGAAGCTTCCCACATATTTTTCCGAAACATCAGCAGTTACTTCCAAGTCTGTAAGGTTCACCACGCGGATAACTGGAGCTCCAGGACCGGTGATTTCACCCAAATTCACATCGATGGCGTCAACCACACCATTGATAGGTGAACGCAATTGGAACTTATCAAGTTGAGTAGCCAAAGTTGCTTCCTGATTTTTAAGGGCTTTGTAGTTATTCTCAGCTTGCAGGTATTGCATCTGTGTACCAATCTGGCGCTCATAAAGGCGTTTTTGTTTTTCGTAAGTCTCCTTAGCGAGGGTCAAACGGGTGCGGATTTCAGCAAGGTTTGCTTCAATAATACTTCCGTCGAGGTCAATCAAACGTTGGCCTTTGGTTACATTTTGTCCTTCTTTAACATGGACTTTCAGCACTTTACCGCCGTTTTCAGCAGCAAGCATGATATTGTTATCGGTACTGATAATTCCCTGAATGGAAACAGTATGACGGAATTCAGCAGGAGTAACAGTGGCCAAGCGCACTTGGGGCAATGACTCTGCAGCACCTGAATCGCCTTCGTTTTTCAAGGCTTGAATTTTTCCTTGAACGCTTTCAAGGCTATCCGTTAATTTTTGGATTTCGGTTTGAAGTTCCCCTTCAATCTTTACGAGATCTTGTAATCCGTTTTGTTCTCCGCAAGCAGCAAGCATAAGCGAAGCGGAAAGGAGGAATGTTAGTTTTTTCATTGGTTGGGGTGTGTGTGAAGGTTATTTAAGTAGTCCTAATGCTTTTTTATAATTGATTTCGGCCACCAACATATCATAGATGGCACTGAGGTAATTCGTTTCTGCCTGAAGTAAATCACTGTTTGCAGTGGTTACTTCCAAAGAGGTTCCAACTCCTTCTTCGAATTTAGCCTGAGCGATTTCGCGGATTTCAACGGAGAGCTCATAATTCTGGCGTTGGTTCTCAACAGTCTGTAGAGCGGTTAAGAAGACATTCTTGGTATTGAATACCTCATTTTGAATGGCATTCTC
>JALRIQ010000297.1 GCA_023277325.1 Bacteroidia bacterium
CACGGATAGTATGCAGCGTACCATCGATGAGACCGCGCGCCGTAGAGAAAAGCAAGATGCGTACAACAAGGACAACGGCATTGTCCCTACTGCCCTTCGAAGCAGTCGAGACGAAATCCTTGCTAAATCCAGTGCCGTGAACAAGGGCGCCCAATACAAGGAAGGCATCGCCTCTGTAAAAGCCGCAGAAGAAGCGGTCAACTACACAAGCCAAGAAGATCTTGAAAAGCGCATCAGAGATACACGTAAAGGCATGGAAACCGCAGCGAAATCTATGGACTTCATTGAAGCCGCTAGACTGCGCGATTTACTCATCGAACTAGAAAGTAAAAGGGAAAAGCGCTAGTTACAGGTAATGCGCCACACCCACAGCGAAGGTCCAGACCTGGTGGCCGTCAATACGCTGGTCTAAATACAAAGTGGGCGTCCACTCCCAACGGTCGTTCATTGGCACCTCCCCTTCAATCCCCACACGCATGAGGGTCTTCATTTCTCCATTTTCAACAGTAAGCCCAGGACCTACCCCAAGCAAGACATTGTGTGAGAGGCGGTAGAAAATATCCAACGTAGAGACCATCGGTGTTTGAAGTTCAATGGTTTCCCCAAGGTCATTTTCTATGAGATAGTTTTCCAACTCAATATCACTATGCCAACCGATGGACCAATTGTCATTGAGGTGGTAATCCATATCCATACCCCAGGTAGGCACAAAGAATACACCTTCTCCCCCAACCTCCGGAACCATACCGTGGCCGATGAGCAATGCGAGACGCAAGGGATGACGATGGTGGTGAGGGTCCGGTTCCACCTGATGTGGGTGGTGCTGTGCCTGTGCATTCCATCCTAGAACCACGGCAAACATGAGCGAAAAGAAAATTTTCATGACAGAGTAATAAGCGCAAATTTGCTACTTTTCACTTCCCACGAGCATAACAAATATCACACTCATGATTTACGTATCTATTGGCCTTGGTTTGCTGTTTTTTAGCATGGGGTTTATCATCACCCCAAGCAATGCGAAATACTTGCTCAGCGGATACAACACGATGAGCAGTGAAGACCAGGAGAAGTTTCCCATTGTGGAATACCTCAAGGCGTTCAAGACCTTCCACATTTGGTTTGGAATCATATATACCTTGTTATCGGTGATTTTCCACCTCCTCGATTCAGACCTGGTCGGATACCATTTGGGCATTACTCCCATTCTCGCCTATGGCTATTTCTTCTGGACATCCCGTAAATACAACGAAGGATTGAGCAGCGCCACCAAGAACAATACGACCATCGGACTGATCATATTGAGTTTGACGCTAGTCTTTGTTGTGGGGCTGTTCATTTGGTCGGACAGGGAAAGCAGCTGGACCTATGAAAACACTCAATTAGAAATTCAAGGTCCCTATAGCATTTCGCTAAATATCAGTGATTTAGATTCAATTTCCTTGTTGAAAAGCCTACCAGAAATCACCATCCGCTCACACGGAATTTCCACCGGAAAAGTGGCGAAGGGCAAGTTCAAAGGCCCTAACAAGTCGCGCTATCATTTGCTCATTGACAAACCCGTAGGCGAGGTATTAGCCCTTTATCCTAGTGGAGAAATGCCTGTGTTGATCAGCCTCGATGGAATGGACGAAAAAAAGCTATTTTTGAAAATTCACAAGAAGTTACATTTAAATGAAAGTAATTAAGCTTTTGAGGAAAAAATTCATTCCTCATTCGTACAAGTATCAATTATTTGCTACCGAAATAAATCCAAACCTCAAACTGGGAAAAATTTATTCTCAGCATGGACACGAATATATCATCAGCCTATTATTGGGAAATAAGAAGGAAGGTTATTTTGTTGAATTTGGCGTGATAGATGGAATAACAAATTCAAACACGTATTATCTCGAGGAGCGCATGGGTTGGAATGGCATTGTAGCAGAACCAGCTAAAAAGTGGCACAAAAATTTAATGAAAAACAGAAGGGCACACATTGAAACGGACTGTGTATTTAGTGAATCTAATCTTGACCTAGAATTTATCGAAACTGGTAAATGGAAGGGAGGGAAT